>CAZALW010000133.1:0-8448 GCA_964485705.1 uncultured Thiotrichaceae bacterium | reverse complement strand
CAAATCAGCTTCCCCTCGCTACGATTTCTATTCTCGGACAAGCTCCTAGCAACTACACTTCCTGTTCTCGAACAGCCGTCTGGGTAACCTCTGAACCTGATGTATTAACGAAACAGATAGAAAGGATACCACCCATTAAAGACTGTCTACAGCAAGGATGCTGTAGTCAAGCCTCGCTTTAGTCTACATGGGGACATATTTACGGCGAGTCTTTAATGGGTGGTATCCTTTCTATCTGTTTCAGTAGTAAGTTTAACAAAACCAAGATCATCCATAATGGCATAAACGGAAGGCAATACCAGCAAAATCAGCAGCGTTGATGTCACCATGCCGAAGACAATACTGGTGACCAGCGGTACTAAAATTAATGCCTGGGTACTGGTTTCAAATAATAGCGGTGTTAAACCTGCCACCGTTGTTACCGAGGTTAGAAAAATAGCGCGAAAACGATCCCGTACTGCCTGTCTTGTCGCATCGTGTAGAACCATGCCGTCTTTAACGTGTTGTTTTATGAACACAACTAATAAAATGGAGTCGTTGACCACGATGCCGGCTAATGAGACAAAACCAATCATGCTTGGTAGAGTGAAATCTATCCCCATGATGAAATGTCCCCAAATAGCACCGATAAGTGCCAATGGTATATTCAACATAACGAGTGCCGGCTCGCGGTAGTTACGGAAGATTAAACTTAATAGTAAAAACACACCCAATGCACCTAAGGCAAAACCACTCAAAATTGAACCTTTGGTTTTACCACCTTGTTCCACTTCGCCTTTTAGCGCGAAAGTAATGTCAGGATAACGTTGTTGCAATTCCAGCAAAAAGTTTTTTTCGGTGCTGCTTATAATTTCAGAAGTGTTGGCAAGCTGCGGATCGACATCACCAAATATTGTTACCGTACGGTTATGGTTAACGCGTCCAATACGGGCAAAACCGCGTTTTTCAGTTAGTACTGCAACACTGCTTAATGGTATCGCTATGCCATTTTTTGAAAACACGGTCAGGTTATCAAAGTCATGTAACTCCTCACCGACTTTACTGTCCAGCCTGGCAATAATTTCATAGGCTTCTCGATGGCGGTATATTTCATCTATTTTTATACCCTGGTAAGCAGCGCGAAGTTGCGCGGCAATACTGCTGGCATCAACACCCGCCGCTAACGCGCCAGGTTTTAAACGTATCACATATTCCGGTTTTCCCGGACGCAAATCATCCAGTAAATTATAGACTCCGGCATAACCACGCAACCAGTTTTGCAACTCCCAGGATGCCTGCGAAAGTTTGTTCAGGTCTTTTCCACTTAAACGAATTTCAATCGCCCGTCCCGCCGGACCATGTTTTGGTTCTTTATATAACACACTGACAACACCAGGCAGATCGCCGGTATTTTTTTGCCACTGGCTAGTTAAGGTCTGTATTTTTGTATGTCGTTTTTCAGTATTCAATAAATCAAGGCTGATGGTTGCCAGATGCGCACCATTTTCAGGCACGTCATTATGTACGCCATAACTCACCTTGACGTTTTTAACCAGTGCTTCTGATTCGTTTTTATCCAGCAAAAGCACGGTTTCATGCAACGCTTTTAGTAAACGAGCAACAACTTTTTCGGTTTCGGCCAGTGGTGCACCTTGAGGTAAAAGAATGCGTGCATCAACAGCGTTACCTTCCAGTGTAGGAAAGGCTTTAAATTTCACTGTGCCCGTGGCAATTAAGGCAATGGAAAAAACCAGCATGGCCAGTGCTGTGCCTACTGTAATATAACGATACTGAATAGCTATATCTGCCAGTCGACCGACACTTTCCCGCAAACGATTAAAACCGGCTTCAAATTTTTGACGAAATACTGGTGGCTGCTTATGCTTCGTATGCTGTAGTGAATGCCTTAAATGATGCGGCAAGACTAAAAATGCTTCAATCAGGCTGATGGTTAATACCGAAAGCAATACCACGGGTAACACGCCTAGAATCTGCCCCATATCCCCTTCCATCATCAGCAAGCTGCCAAATAGAAAAGCCGAGGTTAAATAGGAGGCGATCACGCCGGTAAATACACGATGCGTGCCATCAATAGCGGCATCAAGTGAAGACTTGCCTTTTTTATATTCATGAGCAATGCTTTCTGAAATAACAATCGCATCATCCAGCAAAATACCGATTGCCATTAGTAAGGCAATCATTGAAATCATATTGATGGTAATGCCAAACATGACCATGACGGCCAGACCACCAAGAAATGAAATAGGCAGGCCCAATGCCACCCAAAATGTATATCGCCAGTTAAAAAACAAAAACATCGCTAATGTAGCCAGAATCAAACCCTGCCAGCCATTCTTCATCAACAGCTTGAGTCGATCATTGACTATGGCTGCTTTATTTTGCGTGATAGTAAGCTGTGTGCCCTTGGGTAATATTTTATTCTCGGTTTCAACAAAATTTTTAACGGCATCAAAAACTTCTAAGGTATCGTCCGTTGTGTTTTTACTTATGATTAATAAGCCTGCAGGGTGACCATTTAGCTCAATGCGCTGTTCAAGTTTTTCAAATGTCTCTTTAATGCGTGCAATATCGCCCAGCTTGACTTCACCCCCACCTGGTGTGCTCAGAATAACCAGATCAGCCAATTCTTCGGTACTTTTACGAACATTATCAAAACGGATTTGATACAAGGTCTCGTGACCTTCCAGCACCCCGGCAGGAAGTTCAACAGCCTGGGTAGCAACCAGGTTAGCGATATCCTGTACGCTTAGCTGGTATTTAAGCATGGTATCAGGATGTATTAATATCTGTAACTGGTGGGTAGAAAACCCGGAAACGCTTACGATCGGAATGAGATGATTAGCCAGCAGCCTGGTGCGATATTCTTCAGTAAGCGCTTTCAATTCTGACGTGGTCAGGTTTTTTGAAGTAATGGCGACATTCGCTACCAGACTAATACGCCCCAGTTGTTCAATAATCGCGTCTTCTGTTTCTTCAGGAAAATCCGGAATGCCATCTACCGCGGCTTTGATATCGTTATAAAATGCATCAATGTCACCGGCTTGCTGCATTTCCAGGGTAACGATTGCCACGTTGTTACGTGCATCACAGCTTTGTTCTTTTAAAAAACTGATGCCATCAGTTGCGTCTTCCAGGCGATTACAAATACCATCTTCCACATCAGCAGGGTTGGCTCCCGGATAAGCGATGGTTACTTTTACTTTGCTGGGGTCAAGTAGCGGAAAGGACTCTTTATTTAAATTTGTTAAAGAAAATAAACCGATAGCAATAATTGCCATCATCAGAATATTGCCAGCAGTCGGATGCATTGCGAAATAACGAATCATTAATTATTACTCATACCAGTGTTATCTAACGTAAGTAGGTGACCATAATTATTTTAACAAAATTTGCGCAGACTATTTTTCGATATTCAAGGCGTTGCGTCGGTGAGCATAGTGAGCTATGTGACCGTAGCAACAACGCAGAAGATCGGAAAATAGACAAGCAAATGTTAAAATAATTATGGTCACCTACTTAACATCATCCAATGTTGATGCTTGTAGCGTGGGGCTGCCTATTGCCATTTGTCTCAGCTGTTTTTCATAATCCGTCGCTATGATGATTTTTAATGGCAAACCTTCCATCACCGGTATCACGTCACTAATAATAACTTTTTCGCCTGCTTGTATGCCTGCATCTTCTGCATCAGAAATAACCACCAGATCACCCTGGGTAAACAATACATTCACTTGACGAATAGCCAGTTTGTTATCTTCAGTTGCAATATACACACGCCCCTGGTGTACTGCTTTTCTAGGTAAAACCAAAGTCGGTTTTGCCGGCGCTAAAAATTCAACAGAGGTGAACATGCCCTTTAATAAGGGTGGGCGTTTGCCAGGAATAATATCTTCATAAGGATTATCAACGATAACAACCAAACTTAGCGTATCGCGAATGGGGTCAACAGAAGCACTCAAACGAAGCAGCCTGCCCTGCCAATAGGTTAATTCACTGTCATTTCCAACCAAACGCACACGCGCTTCCAGTTGTATGTTTGATAATGCGGTCTGCAGCCTGAGCGGATCCTGCAGGTTTATGGTTTCGTTATTAAAACGTAAACCGGTCACCAGCGGGCGAAACTGTCTGGTAGGAATCTGAGCAATAATTTCAACTGCCTCTATGCCCAGTGCCTCAAATAACACACTGCCCGCCTGCACAAACTCACCATTCTCAACCGCAACCGTGCCAATACGTGCATCAAAAGGCAAACGGACTTCGGTTCGCCCTAAGGTATCCTGACTTTTATCAACCTGGCTTTTAGATTGTTTTATTTGTGCATTAATTGACGTTCTTCGACTGGCAAAGGCGGCTAATTTACCTTCAATGTCCTGTAGTTGTTGCCGCAGGGATAGCACCTTTTGCTTGGCTTTATCCAGTGTCGAAAGTGAAATGATGCGCTTTTTCCACAGCTCTTCCGTGCGTTCAAGTTCTTTACGCTCAACATCCAAATTTTTCTGCACAATATCAAGCGAATCCCTGGTACTATTTTCTTCTACATCTAACTGCACCAATGCCGACTGGCTATTTGCCAGCACTGCCATACTTTCTGTTAATGATATTTCGAAAGTGGTTGGTTCTATGCGCAGAACCATTGTGCCTTTTGCAAGACTAGCGCCCTTTTGCAAATCAGCATGCATATAACTAATTTTACCACTCACCTCAGACTTGGTATTTAACACAACCGCAGGTTCAACATTGCCAAATGCCATGGCTCGGGCACGAAACGGTATTTTTGCAGCGGTGATAACTTCTACCACCTTTATTGGATAACCCACCTTTTGATGCACTACAGGTGTTTTGCCTTTTACCAGGAAGACAAAGATCACAATAGCCGCAATCAACAGCAGTGGCAGGAAAACTGGGTGCTTTAGTAAATTTTTCATGGTTAATTTAGTTTTTTAAGAAATAATGATCAGACATTTAGCCGTCAGCCATTATGAGGTCATCTAATGGCGATAACTTATTTTGAAGACTCAGGTCATTGATGAATTATATCAGCCCATTGCTAGTGTAGTGTAGTGTATTGAATAGATAGCCTATTTAATACACTACACTAATGACGGTAAATTTGTCCTACCCCTGATCAAGACAGGACAAACTTGCTGTCATTGGAAAATACTGGCGATTACGTTTAAGATCATTGACATTTTACCTATATTAGAATATCATTATATTATTATTTACTTATAAGAGGTCATTACTATGACAAAATTACTTTTGACGCTAGTTTTAGCATTTTTTCTTTTTACCACTGCTCATGCTGATGAAGCCAGTGATTACATTAATACCAACATGTTATGGAGTGACAATGATGAATTTCATCGTATGAATATCTCTCAGGCTGATGAAATCAGAGACTATAGGAATTCAAACATGATGTGGACAGATAATAAAGAGTTTCATCGTGTGGACAGCGCTCAGGATTATCAAATTTTAGAATACAGAAATTCAAGCATGCTGTGGCCTGACCGTATTAACCTCTCTCAAGCGGATCGTGACTTAATTAATTCAAACATGTCATGGTATGATGATGATTCATTTCAAGAAAATTAATCACCGCTAGTAGTTGTGTCATCTAAAATCCCCCTTGATTGGGGGATTTTTTTTGCATACCTTTTTTTATGAATGCCCTGCTCTAATTATTTCCTGCTAGTACATCAAGCCAGCAATTCTGCATAAACCTCAGCAAAAGCGGCAATGGCGGTATCCAGATCCTGCTTTGTATGTGCGGCTGAAATTTGGGTACGGATTCTTGCCTTGCCTTTTGGCACCACTGGAAAGAAAAAACCGATAGCATACACACCACGCTCAAGCAGTTTTTCTGACATTTTTTGTGCTAATGCGGCATCGCCTAACATCACAGGTACGATAGGATGGTCACCCTTATCTACCTCAAAACCTGCGGCACGCATTCCTTTGCGAAAATAGTGCGTGTTTTGCTGTAATTGGTCACGTAATACTGTTGAACCGATAAGCATATCCAGCACTTTGAGTGTCGCTGCGCAAATTGCCGGAGCAACGGAGTTTGAGAACAGATATGGGCGTGAGCGCTGACGCAACATGTCTATAATTTCTTTTCGACCGGAGGTGTAACCACCAGAAGCACCGCCCAGCGCTTTACCAAAAGTGCCGGTGATAATATCAACACGATCCATCACGCCACAGTATTCGTGAATACCCCGACCGGTTTTCCCCATAAAACCAACGGCATGACAATCATCATGATGCACCATGGCATCATAATTATCGGCAAGGTCACAAATTTTACCCAGTTGTGCAATAGTGCCATCCATGGAAAATACGCCATCGGTGGTAATTAAAATACGGCGCGCACCGGCAGCTTTGGCTTCTTTTAATTTGGCTTCCAGATCTTGCATATCATTATTTTTATAACGATAACGTGCCGCCTTACACAAGCGAACACCATCAATAATCGAGGCATGATTCAGCTCATCAGAAATGACTGCATCTTCTTTATTGAGGATAGTCTCAAAAAGACCGGTGTTAGCATCGAAACAGGCTGCGTAAAGAATAGTATCCTCCATGCTCAGAAACTCTGTCACCTTATGCTCAAGCGTTTTATGAACCGTTTGCGTGCCACAAATAAAACGCACTGAGGAAAGCCCAAAGCCCCATTGCTGATAACTGTCCTTAGCTGCCTGAATAACGTCTGGATGGTTTGCCAGCCCCAGATAATTATTCGCACACATATTAATTACCTCGCTGCCATCGCTAAGGGTAATATCATTTTTCTGCGGTGAGACAATCACCCGCTCGGTTTTCCACAAACCAGCTTGTCTGATTTCTGCTAAATCTTTTTCCAGACTTTGTTTTGCACTTTTAAAACTCATGATTTTTCACTTTTATTTCGTATGCTGGGTTAGCGATAGCGTAAGCCAACAAAGCATGGCGTGCATCAATGTTGGGTTACGCTATCGCTATCGCTAACCCAACCTTGTATTTTAAACTTTTTACTGACATCTTGAGCAGCGGGAAAGGTTTTATTCTACTATGGTAGCAGTGGTACAGGGATGTGCTGTTATGCCCATGGATGGACAGTATATAGAAAATGCAGGAGCAATTTTCTTGTAACGAACCAAAGGGTGGAGAGAATGGAAAAGATCTCTCCCTCTGGTCGAGATGACAGCTTCACTTTTAACTTTTAACTTATAACTTTTAACTTATAACTTTTTATTTTCCCAATTGAGAATAACCTTACCCGATTGCCCGGAGCGCATGACATCAAAGCCTTGCTGAAAATCGCTATAGTGATAACGATGGGTAATAACTTTTTCCAGTGGAATACCACTTTGCACCATCATCGTAGCTTTGTACCAGGTTTCAAATATTTCACGTCCATAGATACCTTTTATAAACAGACCTTTAAAAACCACCTGATTCCAGTCAATTCCGGTACCATCCGGCATAATGGCAAGCATGGCAATACTGCCACCATTTATCATATTACTTAACATATCTTTAAATGCATGCGGTGAACCTGACATTTCCAGACCAACATCAAAGCCTTCAAAAATACCCAGGTCGCACATAAAGTCACGAGTAATTGGATCATCATTCACATTCAATGCAATCGCTTTAGGCACAATTTTCTTCACTAAATCAAGCCGGTATTGATTGAGATCAGTGATAACAATATTACGCGCACCACAGTGTGCTGCCACCATCGCTGCCATAATACCAATAGGCCCTGCGCCGGTAATCAACACATCTTCGCCGACCATATTAAACGATAAAGCGGTATGCACCGCATTGCCAAAAGGATCAAAACAGGCTAAAAGATCAGTAGACATTATACGGCTGGGTTTATAGACATTTTTAGCAGGAATGGATAAATACTCTGCAAATGCACCCGTGCGGTTAACCCCGACACCAATGGTGTTTGGACAAAGATGACGGCGACCCGCCAGACAGTTACGGCAGCGTTCGCAAACAATGTGACCTTCACCGGAAACAATGTCGCCGATTTCCAGACCCGTAACATTTGCCCCCATCTGCGCTATCTCACCAGCAAACTCATGGCCAATAATCATTGGCACTGGGATTGTTTTCTGCGCCCACTCGTCCCAGTTGTAAATATGTATATCAGTTCCACAAATCGCTGTTTTATGGATTTTGATCAACACATCATTATTGCCTACTTCTGGCAACGCTACATCTTCCAGCCAGATGCCTTGCCCGGCACGTTTTTTCACTAAGGCTTTCATTGTTGCCATTTACTCAACTCTGTTATGTTAATAGTACACCGCTAACCATACCGTTTCTGCATTTGGGTCAGTCCATTTAACCCGGTGTTTTGTATGTGCTAAAAGAGTTATATGGTCACCGGCTTTAAGTTTGATTTCCTTGCCATTGTCAAAAGAAATAATGGCTTCGCCTTTTAAAACC
>CAZALW010000132.1:2822-8464 GCA_964485705.1 uncultured Thiotrichaceae bacterium | reverse complement strand
TTTTATTGTTATGGCCAACACTCATTGCCTTATGGATTGCTGCTGAAGGTTGGCCGGACCCATTAGTATTATTTGTTTTTGTTATGGGCGTGATCTTAATGCGTTCTGCGGGCTGTGCAATCAACGATTACGCCGACCGTAAAATAGACAGCAAAGTGAAACGCACCAAACAACGTCCGCTTGCCAGTGGCAAAATCACTAAAAAAGAAACCTTAATTGTTTTTGCGTCACTCAGCCTACTGGCTTTTATGCTGGTATTGTTGATGAACACACTAACCATCATCATGTCATTGGTCGGTGTTTTACTGGCCGTCAGTTATCCATTCATGAAACGCTATCATTATTTACCACAAGTACATTTAGGCGCTGCCTTTGGCTGGGCAGCACCAATGGCTTATGCCGCTCAGGCAAACGAAGTAACTACCATCACCTGGCTGATTTTTCTTGCCACCATTTTATGGGCGACGGCTTACGACACCATGTATGCCATGGTGGACTATGATGATGACATCAAAATCGGCGTTAAATCGACTGCTATTTTATTTGGTAATCAGGATAAATTAATTATCGGTTTGATACAGATCTTATTGATTTTGAATTTATTATTGATTGGTCATCGCGCAGAATTAAGCGGGTTTTATTACGCAGGTGTCGCCGCAGCTACAATCTTTGCTGTTTACCAGCAATACTTAATAAAAGACCGGCAACGCGAATTATGTTTTAAGGCGTTTTTAAATAACAACTGGTTTGGTTTGGTACTATTTATTGGGGTATTTCTGGATTATCAATTTGCAAATATACAATGAATATAAATTTAACGATTATTCATCATGCCCTGTAGTTAGCAAAGTTAGTCGACAAATATTTCCAACACATCCAAAAGTGATTAACCAGCAGGCTATCAATATTGCACATGCCTGGGCTAAGATGCAAGAATCAAGTCAAATTACAACTAAAACCTTGAACAAGTCTCTGGAGACAGCTGAATATATAGACACTCAATATTCGCTTATTTTATCTAACAGCGGTTATATCTGTTAAATCATAGGCAGAATTTGTCAAATTAATTACCTCATTTATCATTAGACTATAATACTAATAATCATTAAATAGATGCCTCACGCCATGAGCTCAAGCAATAAACGGTCACTTTATTTACTTATTTCATCTCTGGTTATCAATGGAGTACTGGCTGATACCCTGCTAGCAGAACCCATCTACCATCCTGCCGGCCCCAAACTCACTTTTGGCGGCATGACGCACAGGCAAATGACCGTGTCAGACATGGGCAACCCTGCTCATCCTGCAATTGACCCAACTCCTGAAGAGAGTACCGGACGCTATGGTGTCGGCCTCTCCATTGGTTTAGGCATCGAATATGATGGGCATGACCGCCTGTTTGAGTTATTAAATAAAGCTGGCAGCGATGATGGCCTTGCTCCCGGTGACGGCCCTGATGACGGCGGTGGCGAGTCTGGACCGAACTTTCCGGATATTACCGACCCGGACTTAATCGCTCTTATCGATGAAATAAAAACCAAAGCCGTCAGCCTGGGCGCTCTTGTCGGTGTAGCAGTTTCCGGTCTTAATGCCAAAGCATTCACTTCTGCCGACATCCCCATTCTTATCAGCAATGATGTTTTAGGCGGCTCATGGGCATTTGGCGCAAATATTTCACTTACCACTAACCTTAAAGGCCTAAGTGACCCTATCGAATTTGATGCAGACGCTGCCCTGGTCGAACTGGAGAAAGCCTACCAGGCTTCAAAATTACCATCAGGTGGCACAGAGGCAGAAACTTTTCAGATAACAAAAGGGCTTAGCGTTACCGTTGACCCAATAACCGGAAAAACCACATTCCGCTTTGAAAACAACAGCGGCACAATCACCCGGGCGGCTCAAGTTTCAGAAATAAGCATCGGTTACAGCCGCAAAGTCTGGCAAAAAGAAAGTAACGCCGTTTATATCGGGATAAAACCTAAATATTACAATGTAGGTTTATCAAATGCCTTTATCTTCCTCGATAATATTGAAGACGCAAAATCCATTTTTGAAGCGCTGGATAAAGACAGTTTTAGTTACACTGAAAAACTATCTATGGATCTAGGTGCTATCTGGACTGGCAAACAATATCAACTCGGTGCCACACTCACCAATATCAATGAGCCTGATTTCAAATTTCCCGGTGTCGACTTAAGTAACATCAGCAACCCGAATATCGTTGATGCCATCCTCAGAGCTCAAACTTATACCATGGAGCGTCAACTTAAATTAGAAGGCGGTTATATCAGCAAAAGCGGTGCCTGGGGTTTGAATGTTGGCATTGATGCTAACGCCGTACCTGACCCCATGTTTGATGACTATCAATGGGTTTCGCTCGGCGCAGGTTTTGCTTCCGATAACTGGTGGTTACCGGGTGCACGGGTAGGCATTAGAAAAAACATGGCAGGAACGAAATTAACCTACATCACTGCAGGTATCACCGTATTTAATGTCGTTAACCTGGATTTAGCCACAACCACACAGACAATCAAAGTTGATGGTAAAACCATTCCACAAGGTTTGGTCTTAAATATTGGTGCGCAAGTATTATTTTAAAGGATAGTTGTAGGTTATATGTTTGAAGTTTTTCAACTTTTAACTTAAAACATATAACTTAAAACACAGTCCTACATGCCATTACCAAACTTATCACGGTGAATTTCTGTTGATGCACGCATGCTTTTTAAAGCAACGGCATAACCGCGTAAGATACCTAATGACCAGGAAATTCGCTCTTTAAAATAACTGTCTGCGCCTGCATCATTATCTTCCGCTTTTTCATTTAGTATTTTTTCTACATTACGCAAAATCACCTGCTCCGGTATATAACACAGGCGATTGTTTTTATAACTGCTCATGCGCAATTCAGCAACCGGATAAGCACCACCATCAGCCGACGATACGGTAACAATTAATGCGGGCTTGTGGCCTAATTCAAAGCGGTTAAACAATAAAAAGAAATTTTTCAATCCCGCTGGCACCTGGCCATGCCACTCTGGCGAGACGATTACAAAAGCATCACTTTCGATTAATTGTTGTTTGATGGGAGCCAGCCGTTGATTCCATTCCGCATTATCTTCCCACAGTGTTTGATCCCATAATGGCAACGGGTTATCCGCCAGGGCATAAACCCAGGGATCGATATTTTCAAATTCATTAGCCAGTGTTTTTTCAATATGACGCGCCACTTTTTCACTTTGTGACGGATTACGGTGACTGCCGCTGATAATGCTTATTTTCATAATTTTTCCTGATTAGCCATGAGAGCCAGCTATGTTTATATTTTCATTGTAAAACAACAGCTTAACTTGCTACTGTCATCTCGACCCGAGGGAGAGATCTTGAGCTACCGTGGTATAAGATCTCTCCCTCGGGTCGAGATGACAGTAATAAAAATGATTTTATGAACCAAGGTCTTTAAGTTAGGCTGAATGTTATGGCTAATCAGGTAATTTTTTGAACCTGTAAAAATTAACAATTTATTTTAGCCGCGAAGGACGCAAAGAGCGCGAAGAAAAACTTTATATCTGTAAATTCAAAAAGTCTTTTCCTTCGCGCTCTCTCCATCCTTAGGTTCGTGAACGGCACATCCATGTGCCACTACTGCGTCCTTTGCGGCAATAATGTTTTTAAACTCACACAACCAGCACCGGCTCATGCAAGCGCGACAACTGCTCGCGCAATTCCAACACATGTTGCTCCCAATACTGATTGGTATTAAACCACGGAAAAGCCAGCGGAAACGCGGAATCTCCCCAGCGCCTTGCCAGCCAGGCGGCATAAAACATCATGCGTAAACTGCGCAGGGCTTCGATTAAGTTTAACTCATTCAAATCAAGGCTGGCGAACTCTTCATAACCTTCCAGCAAATCACATAACTGCTCGGTCATTTCCTGACGCTCGCCCGATAGCAACATCCATAAATCCTGTATTGCCGGCCCGGTGCAGCAGTCATCCAGATCAACAAAATGCGGGCCATCATCGGTCCATAATACGTTACTGCGATGGCAGTCGCCATGCAGGCGGATACGGTGATAACTGCCACAGCGGTCAAAAGCGGACTGTATTTCTTTTAACAGGTCAGCAACCAGGGTCTGATAGGCTGTCTCCAGGTAACCAGGGATAAAACCATTCGACAGCAACCAGGATGCCGATTCATTGCCCATTCTGTTTATTTCAATTTGATGACGATGTTTAAATGATGCCGTTCTACCCACATTGTGTATGCGCGCAATGAAGCGCCCCATCCAGTTTAAATCATCACGTGATTCCAGATCCGGCCAACGACCACCGCGCAGCGGGTAAATGGAAAAACGATAACCGGCATGTTCAAATAAAGACCTTGCATCTTTTATTATTGGCGCAACCACGGGAATTTCCTGCTCTAACAATTGTTGCGCAAAGAGATGTTCTTCACCTATCGCGCTATCACTCCAGCGATCCGGGCGATAGAATTTAACAATAACCGCGCCGCCCTGTTCCAGCTCACAGCGATAAACACGATTCTCATAACTGTTTAACGCCAGTTGACAACCACTGGTTTCATAACCTAAGGATTCGACTGCCGCCAGTACAACCTCAGGCATTAAATCAGTATAATCATGTTTTAAATTTTTATTTTCAGATTGTTGCTGTTGTTGCATTATTACCACTTACTACTGAATTGGATGAGAAGGATACGATTCGTTAATACACAAATATGACTGCTATCATCGACAAAACGGCACCAGACATTGAAATTGAATGCTGGGCACAGGGCTTTGAGCCGCCTATTAACCAGCTTGCTGGTCAGGTGGTTCTTATTGAGGTCGTCCAGGTCAATTGCCCCGGCTGCTTCCTTCATGCTTTGCCTGAGGTTATCAGACTTCACCAGAGTTATGAGGCACAAGGCTTAAAAGTGTTTGCCATCGCCACTGCCTTTGAACACTTCGAGCATAATACATTGAATAAGTTGCAAGGTCTTCTGTCAACCGGGGAATTACAGGGAGATCCCTTATCTCAACTAGGCAAGACAGGTTTTCTTGACGATAACAAACTGCCCTATTGCATCCCTTTCAGTGTCGCTATGGATAAGCTGGTAAAAAATGAAACAGCGGTGAATGAAAAAACCATCAACCAGTTCATATTGAGCCAGATTCCGGACTTTTTTCAGGGAACATTAAATGAAGACCGTAAACAGGCTATTTATCAACAGGCCAAATCCTACCTGAACGAAAAAACCTATCATGCCCTCACCTTTGACAGGTACCAGCTACAGGGCACGCCATCGAGCATACTGATTGATAGAAAAGGCATACTCCGGCAGGTATCGTTTGGCGCGGCGAATAAACTGGAACAAGACATTCAAGCCATGTTGAATGAATAATATGCGCGGCATCATCCCCCCGGATCCGGAATCAGCAGTATCAAACCTTGAGTATGCGGTGGTGTACGTGCCGAAACGCAGCCGAAACCGCTTTGCTGCCAGTTGCGTTGAAATAAAGGCATGTGCCAGCGAAGCACTGGAGGCTGCCGACTCCGACAATAAGCATTATGCGGCACGGGTAAGCGGGCCATCTAAATCTTCTGAAGGCCAATATATTTATTATCTTGTTGAGTGG
>CAZALW010000132.1:0-2722 GCA_964485705.1 uncultured Thiotrichaceae bacterium | reverse complement strand
CAAATCATCAAGACTATCCTGTGCTATTTCCCTGACTTCTTCACTTTCATCAGTCAGTAATTTTTCTATATGCGGAAGAACGCTATGATTTTTGGTCAGCGAAAGGTAATGACAGGCATCTCCGCGAATACGCGCATCTTTGCTGGATAAATAGTCAATCAAACGTGGAATAACCACTTTAAAGACTTCAGATTCTGCCATTTCTTCAATAATCACACCCACACCCAGGCGCACGTTTATTTTAGCCTCCGGATCTGCCATTAATGTAATGACATTTTCCAGTGCCTGCGGATATCGCTGAATTAATTTATTGGCAGAGTTGATATTACCCTCTGCCAATACCTCTTCAAGATACTCGGTCAAACCTTCGAAACTTGAAGCACGCTGTAACCATAATAATATTTCCTGTCTGGATCGCGAACCCAACAGCTCAAAAGGCCCTATCTGTAGCCACGGAACGCTACGCACCCCCAATTGCCTGGCAAGCTCGGGATGATCTTCAATATTCACAATACGGCATTCTGCAAGCTCTCCGATTTTCATCAGATCTGTCAGTATTTGCATCATGGGGCCACAATAGGCACACTGTTTTCCCGTTAACATTAAAACGCTGGTTGAATTTTTCATGGATGATATGGTATTTTTTTGCTGTGTGTCATATATTTGCTGCGTGTCATATAATGGAAACATAGTCTTAAGCTAAATAACAGTAACTTCCCAAATAAGTATGGGCAGTTGTAGGGTGGGCAGGGTTTTTTGCCCACCCTACAACTATCGACAGTTTCAAAATATTATACTGCCCAGACCTAATTGAGAAGTTACAAATAACAGGAAAAAAATGTATAAAAAATCGCTAGCCCTTTCCATTCTGTTATTTTTACTCTCATTTACAGCTTATTCTGCAACACCGACAGTAAGCATCGATATGAGCATCGATTTTGATGATACTCAGCTGGAAGAAGAGCTGGCTTATCCCGACTGGTTCAAGCTTTCACTGGGCGACCTGAGGGACGACCTTAGCGAAGCAAAAGCAGCGGGCAAAAAAGGCATCATCACTTACTTCGGACAAAAGCGCTGCGCATATTGTGAGCAGTTTTTTAAAACCAGTCTATCTGACGTTGATATTAAAAATTACTTACAAACACATTATGATCTGATTGCTTTCGACATCTGGGGCATAGACGACATTATTGACACGGATGGCACCACCCATACTGAGCGTGAATTATCCATACGTTACAAAGCCAACTTTACCCCGTCTCTGGTTTTCTACAACAACGAAGGTACACCAGTGTTTCGTTTACGGGGATTTTATCCGCCTTATAAGTTTCGTGCCGCGTTACAATACGTTACTGAAGAATACTATAAAAAAGAAACGTTTTCTGAATATCTTGATCGCGCCACACAGGGAGAGTTTTTCCTGTTAGGCGGCTTAACCGAGCGTGATTTTTTCCTTGAACCACCCCATGATCTCGCCGCATTGCGTAAAAATGACAAACCCACAGCGGTATTTTTTGAACAGGGAAATTGCCATGCCTGTGATCTGTTACATAGCGCACCACTGTCAAAGGAATTAAACATTTATGAAATTGAACAGATGAACGTGATACAACTTAATATGTGGGCAGACACCGAAGTCACCACCCCGCAAGGCATCAAAACAAACGCGAAAGAATGGGCGCGATCACTTGATGTTTTTTACGCACCCAGCATCATTTTTTTTGATACCGAGGGAAAAGAAATCATGCGTGTTGATTCGGTTGCACACTTCTATCGCCTATGGGGCGTGCTTGATTATGTCAATCAGGAAGCCTATAAGCAAGACATAGATTATCAGGACTGGCGCTTATTACAACGCGAGATAAGTGACTAACAAATGCTCATGTTTACAGACAGCCAAAAAAAACTTACCGCACTACTGTGGCAAACAAAGCTGAAAGAAGTTAATAAGCTTCAGGCTTTTTTAATTCAGTCACTAAGAATATTTTATGGTGTTATCCGGGACTTGAGTGGTGGCCTGCCTTCCCTGCGAGCCATGAGCCTGGTTTTCACCACGCTGCTGTCTTTAGTGCCTTTACTGGCTGTCAGCTTTTCGGTATTAAAAGGTTTTGGTGTACATAACCAGCTGGAACCCACTTTAATCAATCTTTTAGAACCACTGGGCGAAAAAGGCCTGCAGCTAAGCCAGCAAATTATTTCTTTTGTTGATAATATCAATGTTGGTGTGTTAGGGGCAATTGGCTTACTGGTTCTTATTTTTACTGTTTTATCGCTGGTTAAAAAAATTGAAAGCGCTTTTAACTTCACCTGGCGATTGACGGTTAGCCGAAATATTTTTCAACGTTTTAGTAATTATTTAAGCGTCATACTCATTGGCCCGCTGTTACTGTTCACCGCTGCCGGTATCACCGCATCGTTTAATTCGTCTACTGTTGTTAACAAAATTGCAGCTATCGAACCTTTTGGAACCATTTTGTTACTTATCGGTGCAGCCGTGCCGATTATTCTGACTATCCTTGTTTTTACCTTAATCTACATCCTTATTCCAAACACCAAAGTCCGCTTTAAATCTGCTCTGTTTGGCGCAGTCATTGCCACCCTTTTATGGAAAATGACTGGCACATTATTTAAAATGTTTATTGCTGACTCGACAAACTATACCGCCATCTATTCCGGTTTTGCCATCATGATAATTTTCATGTTATGGGTTTATATTAGCTGG
>CAZALW010000131.1:0-8523 GCA_964485705.1 uncultured Thiotrichaceae bacterium | reverse complement strand
GGGTAATCAGAATGGTGTAAAACTTGGTCCCAATGGTAAGCCGATCAGACCCTTTGTTATGCCAACTGATTTGGTTGGCAAGTTAAAGGTCTGGCGTTTTATTATTTATCGGCGTTTTCTGCAGTTAGGAACCCTGCTCCTGTTTTTGGGTACTGTTCACTGGGGCTGGAGCATTGCTGGTGAACCATTATTAATAGGCAATCTCAGCTCATCAACCTTGCTGGGTTTCGTACCACTGGCAGATCCCTTTGCTGTACTGCAAATCTTTTTGACGCAACATTTGCTAGAGCAAGAGGTTGTCATCGGTGCTGGTATTGTTTTTCTGATATACGCCTTGCTAGGTGGGCGCGTATGGTGTTCATGGGCGTGCCCGATCAATATGGTATCTGACCTGGCTTCCTGGCTGAGGCGCAAATTATCCATTAAGGACAGTTTTATCCTGAGCCGTAATATTCGGTACGTGGTTTTGGTCTTGACCTTGATACTTTCAGCCGTTACCGGTATTGCCGCTTTTGAATGGGTTAGCCCGATCAGCATGTTACACCGTGAACTGATATTTGGTATTGGCATGGGCTGGATGGCAGTGCTGGGTATTTTTGTTTTTGATCTGCTGGTACTGCGTGATGGCTGGTGCGGTCACTTGTGTCCATTAGGTGCTTTTTACGGACTGGTCGGAAAAGTGGCGCCAGTCAGAATTTTATTTGATACGCCAACCTGTACGCACTGTAGTGAATGTGTTCGCGTTTGCCCCGAGCCGAAGGTGTTGAATTTTAAAAAAGCGGCAGAGGCCGGAATGATAGCCTCTGGCGACTGTACCAATTGCGGACGATGTATCACGGTGTGTCCTGAAAACACGCTTGCATTTGGTCTACGTGTACAGAGCAACATAAGTAAAAAATCTTCCAATAAACCTGAATCCAATCTTAGGAGAGCAACATGAAAATCAAGATCCGGAAAATCAAAATCCTGTTAATCGGTACTCTGTTGACCACTATCGGCATCGTTGGCTGTCAATCTGGTGGTGGTTATATAGACGAAGCCAGTGTCGGCATAGGCGCGGACGGTGTATTTAATGACCCGTCACCCGCTACGTTTAACTTTCCGACCACAAAAACCGGTGAAAGCGACCTGATTCCAACGTCTTATCACACCGCGCCGCCAATGGTTGCCCATACCTTTGTAGAATATTTACCTATTACCATGGAAAATAATGAATGTTTGGAGTGCCACGACAAGCCTAAATTAATTGACAGAGACTATATAAAAGGTAAAAAACTGTCAATGTCTGCTGCGCACTATGGTGGTTTTGGCGGTAGCGGTGATGAAGATGAAGTATCGGGTTCACATTATACCTGTACCACATGTCATGCACCGGCATCGGATGCGCAGCCGCTGGTAGAAAATACATTTTGATAGCCGGTTGTGATTTGTCTGATTTTTCTGCTGGTGACTAATATGAAAAAACGGCCTGTAGGTTGGGGTGAGGACACGAACCCCAACATTGTATGTGCGATAACTGTTGGGGTTCGTGCCCTCACCCCAACCTACAGGCTGATTTAAATATCTGTTGATGAATAAAATACAGGAACAACCTGATCCTGGCAGAAGGGGTCTATTGACAGGGGCTTTTCTTACCAGAAAAGGGCGTGAAAGTGTAAAGCGTCAGCAGCAGCCGTTAGGTTCACGACCTCCCTGGCACAGCCAGGTAATGCAGGATTGCAGTCATTGTCAACAGGAATGCAGCACTTCCTGTCCGCAGGGAATCATCAAGATACATTCGGGTGAGCATTCACATGCTGGCACACCATGGCTGGACTTTTCTGCCACTGGCTGTACTTTTTGCGGAGACTGCGCAGAAGCCTGTCCGTCAATCGAGAGCTATGAAAAAGAATCTGCACAGACAGGTACAATGCAACTTGCCAAAACAAGCTGCCTGACATGGAATAATGTATTTTGTATGTCCTGCATCGGTAAATGTGGTGTCAGGGCTTTGCGACTGGATGCGCAGCGCAAGCTGACGCTGAATGACAGTTTATGTACTGGTTGTGGTATGTGTATCCATGCATGCCCGGTCAATGCGCTGGGTGTTTAGTGGTAGACAAATAGTACCAAGATAATCAAGAATCTATCTAAAAAATAAAGATTGATGTCAATCTCTATTTATGGGTATAATAATCGCGGTTTTAAAATTAAAAAGTGTAGTCAGTTGACATACCAGTGTCATACATCGACCATCGGAGAGATCTTAATACAGCGACAGTATTAAGATCTCTCCGATGGTCGAGATGACAGATGGTCGAGATGACAGTGGTATTGAGCATTTACCCTGTTGTGCAAAACCTACAGTTACTAATAATTTACAACAACAATAAATATTTTATCCAATAGGAGGAATTATGAAGAGAAATACTCTATTGCAAGCTGCATTATTAACATGTGGTTTGTCATTTTCTGCGACATCTTTTGCCGGTGGAGCCAGCGGTACTATGCTGGCTTACACTTGTGCAGGCTGCCATGGTACTGATGGCATTAGCACTGGCCCTGCGGCACCATCGATTGGCGGACTTGATTACGACTACCTGGTTGACTCAATGCACCAGTTTAAAGCTGGTGAACGTAGATCAACCATTATGACGCGTATAGCGAAGGGTTATACCGATGCTGAAATTGAAGCGATGTCAAAATTCTTTGCCGACCAAAAATATGTTTTGGCGGTTCAAGAATATGATAAAGCTGCAGCTAAAAGAGGCGGCAAACTGCATAAAAAATACTGTAATAACTGTCATGAAGATGCCGGCACCAAGCAGGATCCGGATGAGGATACAGGCATGTTGGGTGGTCAGTGGAAGCCTTACCTGAGTTACACCTTTATCGACTACCAGGCCGGTGAACGTGAAATGGGTAAGAAAATGAAGAAGAAATTCAAAAGCATGCATAAAAAAGCCGGTGACAAAGGCATTGCAGACTTGCTTGAATTCTACGCCAGCCAGAAATAGCCGTCAGAAGCACAGAGAGGAACAAACATGAGTGATTTTACACGTAGAAAATTTTTAAAGACTGGTGTTGCAGTGACTGCTGCTGGAGCCAGTTTGTCTTATGGTAGCTTTGCTATCGGTGGGTCAAATAAAAAAGTCGTTATAGTAGGCGGTGGTATTGGTGGTGCGACAGCGGCAAAATACATCCGCATGATGGATTCATCAGTAGATGTTACGTTGATAGAAGCCAACAAAAGTTATTACACCTGTTTTCTTAGCAACGAGGTACTAAGTGGTGAGCGAACACTGGACTCCATCAAGTTTGGATACAGCGGGCTTGCCAGGCATGGCGTAAAAGTTGTGAATGACGTGGTGACCGGTATTGATGCTGGAAAACGCGTGGTCAAAACAGCTGGTGGTGATAAATTTAGTTATGACCGCTGCATTGTTGCCCCGGGTGTTGACTTCAAATGGGAGGCGATTGACGGCTACGATGCTAAAATTGCTGAAACTACAACGCATGCATGGAAGGCAGGCACACAAACGACTACTTTGCGTAACCAACTGAAAGCCATGAAAGATGGCGGTACTTTCGTTATAGTACCACCAACCAATCCGTTCCGTTGTCCGCCCGGGCCTTACGAACGTGTTGCACAGGTTGCGCATTACTTCAAACATCACAAGCCCAAGTCAACTATTCTTATTCTGGATCCTAAGAAAAAGTTCTCCAAATTTGGTCTGTTTAATGCAGGTTGGGCGCGTCATTATGGCTATGACCCCAAAAATCCGACCGCTGCAGGTATGATTAAGTGGATCAATAGTGACGCAGGTGGCATAGTAGAGTCCTACGATGCGGCCTCCAAAACAGTTTCTGCTGATGCAGGCAACTTCAAGGGAGACGTGGTTAATATTATTCCACCACAAAAGGCCGGTAAGATTGCATTTGTGGCGGGCTTAACCAATGATAAGGGCTGGTGCCCAATTGAGGGTAAAACTTTTGAGTCGACTATTCATAAGAATATCCATGTGATTGGTGATTCAAGTGTGTCAGCACCTATGCCTAAATCCGGTTATGCAGCAAACTCTCAGGCTAAAGTCTGTGCTGCTGCTGTTGTCGCTTTATTGCAAGGTGGAAGTGCGCCAACACCTTCCTATGTGAATACCTGTTACAGCATCATAGCGCCAGGTGATGGTATCTCTGTTGCGATGGTGTATTCTTATGACGAGAGTGCAGGCAAGATCATCAAGGTGAAAGGTTCCGGTGGTTTAACCCCCGGTAAATTTGATCCCGTGCTTAGAGATCGCGAAGTTCAATATGCCTATAGCTGGTTTAATAATATAACTTCTGATACATTCAATTAAGATCTTTTGCCTGGGTAGTTTCTATTACTCAGGCAGAAAATCAGGTTGAATATAAGGATGCCTCCGGGCATCCTTTTTTTGTTTTTACCATGTAAGCGGAGAGAAAAATGAAAGCAGCACCCAGAACTAACGGGATTATATTTATAGCATCTTTATTTTTTATGATGTTTAGCAGTCAGGCGAACGCTGCATGTAGTCGTGATGATGTTGAGTTTTATCTGGGTAAAGGTTTTACTGTCGATCAAATTACTACCCTGTGCAGTACCTCAGCAGCACCTGCTAGTGAAACACTAAAGTCCGAATCGCAACCTGAAAAACAAAGTAGTGAGCAACCTTCTATAACAGCCGTTGAGGATGATAAAACCCTGTTTTTGAAAAGAGCGATTAAAGCTCAAAAAATTAACTTGAACAGTGATTTATTAAGTTATACGCAAAAAATTTGTATTGAATATGGTGAAGAAGACCTGTTTGGTTTTACCCCTAAGGTATGTCCTGAGGTGAAATTTATCATTTCACTTAAAGGTCTTGAAGTTATTGGAACAGGGAAGAAATATTACTTTTACGGGACGCAAGAGATTCGGGTTAAAAGTATAATCAGGCGTGAAATTATAGGTGAGTTGAAGGATCAGAAGCCGGAAGCACGTGAGTTGATCCTGGAAAAACTTGAGCAGGGTGATGAAACGGCGATTCCGGTAAGGGATGATTTTTCATTGGAGCGGGTTAAGCAGGTGTTGCAGGACTTGTCTCTTTAGAGATGCCCTTAAGAAGTTATCATTAACATTAATAACAACCGTGTTGTTTATAAAAAGTCTTTTAATAGTATTTTATTGATTTCATCTGGAATTTTAATGGCTATATCATTTGTAATAAAAACATCTACTTTTCCCTCTATTGCAGATGCAACATGTATTGAGTCAGGTGTTTTCATTTTTGGGAATGTCGCTCTTAGAAAAGCTGTTTTTAAATAGACTTTTTGAGTTGTTGCGATGAGATTGATGAAGTCGCTATCATTCAATGCTTTTGTGTACTGCTTGATCAAACTTGAATCATTTTTCTTGAATGGCATAACCATCAATTCGGCAATAGTGATTTCTCCCGTAAAAAGAAGAGTCTCTCCATTGTCAATGCAGACAGCAAGCTCCTGTATTAAATGATGGTACTCTGGAAACCCCTCGAAAAGATAAATTAAAATATTGCTGTCGACATATACTCGTTTTCCTGTTATTTGCTCACTTATTCCCATGAGTCACGTTCTTTTGAAATAAAATTATCCACATCGTCTGCAGAAACAAAAAGCCCTTTTGCTGAACCTATATAAGAAGATGCAGCTGTCTTTTTATGGCTTGCTATTTTTTTATTTATGCTTTCATAAATCTGCTTCATTTTATGATATTCGTGAGCAGGTACAATAACGAAAATTTCTCTTGCATGCTTAGTTATTGAGATGGGCTCCCTAATAGCATTGGTGACGAGTTCGCCAAAGCTTTTTTGTGCTTGTGTACTGGATATTGTTTTCACCTGGATACCTATAAAACATGGATAATACGTATTATTATAGTGTGAAATATGGATTTTATCAATAAAAAACCTTGCCAGATGAGGTCTTCTACAAGTGCTAGTAAGTTAAGCCATGTAGGGTGGGCATAAAAAGCGTGCCCACTCTACATGACTTTATTTACTAGCTTCTTCTGCACACAAAAAAAGCCGACAAGGTGTTACCTTGCCGGCTTTAATATCAGCTATGATAGTACTTCTTAATACAGGTTTTGCAAGTTAGCTGCCAAAACCAAATTTATGAATTGCACCTACTGAAAGTACAGATGGGTCTTCACTGCCTGCTGCATCTAAAGAAGCTGTGCCGTATGTAACATACATCTGTGTTTTAGGTAGTACAGTCTGGAATACGCCAAACTGGAAGCCGGTGCCTTCAGGAGTGCCAGCACCCGCATCTGGATCTACCGTACCTACAGTGGCGACCAGTTCAGTTGCTTTGCTAACGTTATAGCGGCCTACAAGGTACATGTAGTTTGTTTCGGCAGTTGCAGTACTATCAACTATTTCGTAGGATAAACCTGCGCTCCAGCCTTTACCTTTGTAACCACCGTGTATACGTAGGGCATCACCATCTACAGCCACTCCAGGAATAGTGCCAGTTTTGCCATTAGAGGCAAGCTGCACACCGACATAAGCGCCTTTGCCAGACCATTTAGCGCCAAAACCCGTGCCGTGCTCATCTTCATTGCTGTCATCAAGATAAACGCCAGCATTAAACACTACGCCACCAAACGCAGGGCTGCTATATTGCAGTGCATTGTCGGTAAAACCGTTGGTTGCTGGTGACAGGCCGTAGCTGGCACCACCAGTGGCAAAGCTACCGCCAGCATTTACGTGTGACAGATTGTAGAAAGGGTCCAGTTTGAAACCATCGAATTTGTAAGCATTGGTCATACGGCCGTAAGCCACTTTACCAAATCCACCGCTTAAACCAGCGAAGTAGAAACGTTGGTTGAACGCTTGTCCACCATTGGCATCTGAAGGTGCGCCTGTTTGCAGATGATAAAAAGCTTTAAGACCATCTTTACTAACAGAACCTTTAAGGCCGAATAACGAAACGTTGTCGTTACCGCTTAAGCCATCCTGGCCACTGCCGGTTACATCATCAACAGAGTTAAAAGAATAGCGCATCTGACCATATAGGTTATTGCTTGCATCTGCTGCAGCTATTATTGGTGTTGCACATATCGCAGCAACTGCTGCAGAAAGTATAAGTTTTTTCATGACGCTTATTAATCTCCCGAAATTATTTTTGATTAGTATATTTTTTTGTAAAAAAACACCACGTGATACTAGTGGTTGTTGTCATCAATATAATTGATGTATATCAAACAAACGTTTTTTTTAGGTGGGAAATTGATATAAGTCAGGTTTTTGGAGAGTTATTTACACATTTAATGGAACTTTTGAGCGGGAGGTCTGGATGAGCTTCGAATTTCAACAATAACGTACGTAAAATGTTTGGGGTTAGCATCTAGCCTTTAGTGTATTGATACAATATTCAGTGTCTTATTTTCTGCATACGCAATAGCTCCAAATGATGTGTTAGGATAATTATAACTTGAGAGATATAAGTCTATATGAGCGATAAAGCATGAATAATAAAAAATGGGTTCCCATAAAAATTGCAATTTTAACTGTTTCAGATAGCCGTACAGAAGCAGACGATACTTCAGGTAATGCCTTAGTTGAACGGCTCACAAAATCGGGTCATATTCTGGCTGAAAAGCTGATTGTGGTTGACGATAAATACAAAATTCGTGAAATCGTTTCACGCTGGATTGCTGATAAAGATGTTGATGTGGTAATCAGTACCGGCGGCACCGGCCTAACTGGGCGCGATATTACGCCGGAAGCAGTGATGCCTTTGTTTGATAAAGAAATTGAAGGCGTGGGTGAATTATTTCGCTGGTTATCCTATCAGGAGATTGGCACTTCAACCATTGCCTCTCGTTGTGTCGGCGGTCTGGCGAATGGTACCTTTATTTTTTGTTTGCCGGGTTCTACCGGTGCCTGCCGCACTGGTTGGGACAAGGTTATCGCGCCGCAGCTGGATTGTAATACCACGCCTTGTAATATTGTTGCGTTGATGCCGAGGCTGCTTGAGAAGTGATTCTGGTAAATGATAAAGTGAGCAGTGAATACTAAAAAGACTATCTGTTATTTCGACAAGAAAAATTATTTATTATCTCGACCCTATGCGTTGTCATCGACCAACGGGAGAGATCTTTTTCAGCAGTGGAATAAGATCTCTCCCGTTGGTCGATGACAACATGTGGTTCGTGAAGACAGTGCGTAGGATCTAGATGACTGTGAGAAGTGAAAAATGAAAAATAGTGAAATAAATACTGTGGATTGCTGTTCATCGCCGGGATTGTTATCGGTTGAACAGGCTACCCAGAAAATTCTTGCTCAGGCTAGACCTGTTGAGCAAACAGAAACGGTCAACATTCTTAATGCTTTAAATAGAGTGCTGGCTGAGGATTTAACATCAACCATTAATGTCCCCGGTTATGATAACAGTGCGATGGACGGTTATGCTGTGTCTAGTGACGACTGTTTGACTTCTGGTGCCCGGTTGCCTGTATCACAACGTATACCCGCTGGTCAGGTTGGTACCTTACTGGAACCT
>CAZALW010000130.1:0-8606 GCA_964485705.1 uncultured Thiotrichaceae bacterium | reverse complement strand
GAGTAACCACAAAAGGGCAAGTTACAATCCCTAGAAACATACGTGAAGTTTTAGGAATCAGTCCAGAAACAGAAATAGATTTTGTAGAAGAAAATGGGAAGTTCTTTTTGGTAAAAACAAATACACCCGTTATTAAAAAAAAGTTTAAAAAGCTCAGGGGCATAGCAACTGCAAAAATGTCAACAAATGAAATTTTAGATTTAACTAGAGAGCAATGATGAATGGTATTTTTGTAGATTCATGTGTTCTTTTAGATCTGTTTACTGACGATAAAGACTGGGGTGAATGGTCAGAAAGTATATTAGAAAAATACAGCCAAACAAATACTTTATACATTAACTCTATTGTTTATACAGAAATCTCTATAGGATTTAAAAAAATAGAAGAATTAGAAAAAGCAATTTCAGAGCTTAATATGAAAGTTTTAGAAATCCCAAGAGAAGCTCTATTTCTTACTGGTAAGGCATATTTAAAATATAGAAAAAATAAAGGAACAAAAAACTCACCTTTACCTGACTTCTTTATTGGCGCACATGTTTCAGTAGAAAAATTTAATTTAATAACCAGAGATACAAGTAAATATAAAACCTATTTTCCACAAGTTAAACTTATTCACCCTGAACATTAACTATGGTGGCAAATAGTTTTCTAACAATCGCATTAACGTTGACCGTAAATACGCCGTTTCGCTACTCGACCACTCTGTATTCACGGCAAGTTATGCAGGCGTTAACGGCATCCCCGTACAGCCAATTAACTTTACCCGATTCATTTGAATATGGGGGTTTATGGCTGTAATTGATAAGATACAAGGCTAATAAATAGTATGAACATTTCACTAGACACTGTATCAATTATCAAGGGAGAGTTAGGTAATATTTATGTTACATGTGATGGTGCTTCTCAATACACACAATTACAAATTGAAATTTATGATACCTGCAACGTAAGCAGTCAAACAAGCACGTCGTTCTTTTTTCATAAAGAACAAAATATACTCATATTAGCAGGATAAGAATAATTATATTATCCACTTTTCCATAGTGGTAAATGCTTTGTCTCAGATTGGTCTCCTAATAACCGGGAGCTGGCTTTACTATTTGGATAAAGTTTTTTTTCAGTTTTGTAATAGTCGATAATTTTGTCTGTGTTAATGCCAAGTATGTGGTGAATTTTTTCTAGCCGGGTTTTTAAAAAGGGTAGGTAATCAACCTGGTCCAGTGCCTGACAATTTGAATTTTCAGCAAGTTTTAGTGCAGCTCGAAAAATAGTAATGTCACGCTCTTTGAATTTATAGTTATCCGGGTATAGATGTTTGGTAATCAGTTCAAACAGTGATGCCTCACTGGATGAAACCTGTTTGGTTGAACCCATGGTGTAACCAATGGTAAACGCTTCGTCTGCCGGCATTAAACCACGGCCAAGCAGTATATGAATATAATCATGTGCCAGCAAATTAACCGCACCATGAAAAAGAGTTAAACCGGGAATGGAAAATTTCGGGTTCTCAATTAATTTTACGATGAGTGGAATCTCTTTTTTTTCTGCACCAACCTGGCTAAGTGATTCATGTGCTTCAGACAAAGTTATGTTATTTTCTAAAATTGAAATGTGCCAGTCAGAGTAATGCATCACTATCACCGCTATTGTTATCTGTGGGTGTAAAACCACGACGCATGGTGTTTTCTGTGATAAAACTTTCATCCATAAACTGCTTTAAATAATTTTCACCTCCCGTCTTGTAACCAAAACCACTTAATTTGTAACCACCAAAAGGTTGCCGGGAAACAACGGCACCGGTTGTTTTTCTATTCAGGTACAGGTTGCCGACATTAAATTCGGCTTTGGCGAGTTCCAGATTAGAAGGGTTGCGTGAGTAAACGCCACCGGTTAATGCGTACTGAGAATGGTTTGCAATATTTAATGCCTGACTGAAATCGCTTGCTTTCATAACCGATAACACTGGACCAAAAATTTCTTTTTGTGCAAGCACAGAGTCAGGGGTAACATCTGTGAAAATGGTCGGTGTTATAAAAAAACCTTTGCCTGAAGTCTCTGCTGAGTTATTCAACACAATGTTTGCTTCACCTTTTCCTTTATCAATGGCATTTAAAATATTGTTGTATGCTTGCTGACTGATAACCGGTCCCATGATGTTTTCTGGGTGAATGGGTGAGCCCATTTTTATACTTTTTGTTGCTTCCAGCATTCTTTCCATAAAACTGTGATATATATTATCAAGCACAATAACTCTGGACGCTGCGCTGCATTTTTGTCCCTGAAAACCAAATGCAGAATTTACTGTACCGGTAACGGCGACATCAAGGTCGGCATCGTCATCAATAATAATAGCGTTTTTGCCGCCCATTTCTGCAATCACACGTTTAATATGTGTCTGTCCAGGATTAAGTTGAGAGCTAATATTAATTAAACGTGTGCCGACAGCCATTGAGCCGGTAAAAGCAACAATGTGAATATCAGCATGTTTTGCCAGATATTCACCGATATCTGCGCCGTTACCGGCTACAAGATTAACCACACCGTCAGGTAGTCCTGCTTCGTGCATTAAGGCGACAAATTTGGCAGCGATAACCGGTGTTTGTGATGAAGGTTTTACAATGGCGGTGTTGCCACACACGATGGTGGCTGACAACATGCCAACCATAATGGCAAGTGGAAAATTCCACGGTGGGATAACCAGACCAATGCCCCGTGAATGATAACGTGTCATATTCAATTCGCCTGTTACCTGATTAACAAGCTGATGCTGCATTTTTTCAGCTTGTTCGGCATAGTAGTTTAAAAAGTCTATCGCCTCACAAACATCAGCATCCGCTTCTCGCCAGTTTTTACCGGCCTCAAAAATTTGCCATGCTGAAAATTCATTTCTCTGTTGTTGCAAAAGTTTTGCAATTTCACGCAAAAAGTGTGCGCGTTCAGATAAGTCCAGCTTGCTCCAGTGCTGATGTGCCTTTTTTGCGCTTACTATTGCCCTGTCTGCTAACTGTTGGTTGGCGGCAAAAACATTGCCGATTATTTGATCGGGCGTTGCAGGATTAATTGATTGTATGATTGAACTTGAAGTGTGCTTTTTACCATTGATGATTAATGGATAGTCCTTTCCGAGTTGTGATGAACACTGTTCTATTGCCTGCTGAAAATAGTTGTGTTCTGTGGTTTCAGTAAAACGAATCAATGCCTGGTTGTGGAATATTATATTTTCTTTTAACTGTGTTGTTTTTGTCACTGTGATGAATGTTGGTTTATCAAGATTAATGGCTTGTTTATTATTTAATCCGATATCAAGAATACTTTGACCCGAACTGTTTTCCAGTAAGCGACGAACAAGATAGGACATACCCGGTAAAGTTTCACCATAAGGTACATAGATACGCAGATGATGATGGTGTTGTATGAGAAGGTTTTTCAACGAATCAGCCATACCGTAAAGCATTTGAAATTCATAATCATCGTTTGATAGTTTATATTTTTCAGCCAGCGCAATGGTTGCTGCTATGCTACGTATATTGTGTGTTGCCACAGCAGTTTCTATTAGTGGATGTTTTGATAATAAATAATCAAGACAGGACTCGAAGTTGGCATCGGTGTCCTGTTTTTGTGTCCAGACAGGTGAAGGCCAGCTGTTCTGCTCTGCGATAACCGTTTCATAATCCCAGTAGGCACCGCGCACCAGTCTTATGGTTGCAGGTGTATTTCGTTTCTGTAAAACTTTATATATAGATTTTAGGTTTTTATCGCTGTTTTTTAAATATGCCTGTACGGCTAAACCAACATCAGGCCAATGTTTGAAAGCAGGCTCTTTAAGTACTTCTAGAAAGGTTTGTAGAATAATATTCTTGAAATCATATTGTTCCATATCAAGCAAAACAAAAGTTTGGTTGTCGCGCGCGCATTCCAGTATCGGATACAGCCGATGTTTTATCGCGTTGACACTGCCCTTAAAATTAACCGCATCAATTTGTGAATACAGCGATGAGAGTTTTAGTGACACGTTTAGTGCCGGTGTCTCACGGCCATGTAATCGATTAATTTTTTCTGAGTCTGTCCACTGTTTCATCAGCATGGACATTTCAGGAATCATTTTCAGATAAGCCGACTGATAGTCATCTGCTTCTTTTTCAGAGATTGAAGCTTCACCAAGAATATCCAGACTACAGCTCATGCCGTTGTTATGTAATCTTTTGATGGTGTTTGCTGCTGCGTGAATAGTACTGCCGCCCATAAATTTTCTGGAAAAAGCACGAATAGTTAAACGTACCAGCGGGGCAGCGATATGGGTGAGCCAGGGTTTGTCGGACTGTGTCAATCCCCATTGCGCCAGTTCGGGTAAAGGCGTGTTGAGTTTGCCAAAATATTGCTGAAGATGGCGGCTTAATTCAATGTCATTATTCAGGCTGGGTAGTACATCGATAAAACGTAGTGTCTGAATGCGAAATTGTGGATCCTGTATGGCATGGTTAATAAGCCGGTCTAGCCAGGCGGGCTCATCAGCCTGTTGTATCGCACTATTGAATAGTTCATTGCCCAGCGTTTGAATACGATCTTCGAGTTTCATTGGCTCCTCACTACTGTATTCTGACACCAGAAGAATGAGGAGTTGCAAAAACAGACGAAATTGTTTGCAGTGGCGAAAACTGTAACTAACAGGCATTGGTTAGTCACAGCTGACTGTGAAAATACACTTAATGGATGTTTTTAGAATAATAGGCTGGAGTAGTGCATCATTGTTTATTAATCCACTCTGTGTGCTCAGAGCATTTTAGCCTTTTTTTAACAGACTTTCGTCATCGGTACTGCCGACATATCGTTGCCATTTTTTGACTTTTATTTTATCCAGGTCAACAATAATTAAGCTATCTACGCAGTAATTAAAATCGGCATCAATATTAAAGGCAATGAACTGGCAACCTTTATCATCACAAATTTCAGCATACTGTTTATAAAGTGTTGGTACTTTAACGCCCAACTGCTTTAATCGAGAATTAAGTAGCTTATAACTTTCTTTGTAACTGGCTGAAAACTCTTTATTGGCGAGAATATAGGTCTTGTCTGATATTTTGAACGGGGTTTTAGCTGTTGCCAGTTGATCTTTTGCACCAAACTGCTGATGATAGAAACCAAGAATTAAATCCTGGGCGGGTTTTGAATAGGCTGCTGACAAACTCACCGGACCGAAAAGGTATTTCACCTCCGGGTTTTGGCGTAAATATGCGCCAATGCCATACCACAGATAATCCAGGCTGCGCTTGCCCCAGTAACGTGGTTGCACAAAGCTTCTGCCTAGTTCAATAGCTTGTGGTAAGCGCTCTTCAAATGCAGGTTTGAAATCAAATAATGTGCTGCTATAAAGTCCGTTGGTGCCTTTTTTCTCGATGATGTTTTGGCATTCGCCTAAGCGATAGGCACCAACTATTTCCAGATCATTATCATCCCACAGTACCAGATGTCGATAGTAAGTGTCATAAAGGTCAAAGTCCATGGCGGTGCCAGTGCCTTCTTCAACTGTTCTGAAAGTTAATTCCCGTAAACGCCCAATTTCATGCATTACGGGTGAATCAGGAATATAATCGTAGAGAAATATTTTTTTACCATCGCTGGTTTCACCCAATAACTCTGACTGGTATAGCTGATGCTTTAAGTGTCGTCGGTGAGCAGGGTGGGCGATGGTTTCAATGGTACTAAACAAGGTCTTTTTATTTTTCTTGGCTAGCTGGTAGAGGTGTTTTTTAAAACGAGCAGCTAATTTTTTAGCGGAAAGTTCACTGTCTGTCACTGCCTGCCATGGAATGGGCTTGCCTACATGAAAAGTTAATGTCTGATTTTCTTTATTAAACATTTCATGCACTAACATGGCGGAGCCCAATGGTTTATAGATGGTGGATAGGCCATAAAATAAGGCTGAATTTTTTGCATCAATAAGAACCGGCAAAATCGGGGCATGCATTTTTTTAGCTAATCTAAAAAAACCATTTTTCCAGCGTCCATCTTTTACCCCATTTGGTTTAATGCGAGAAACCTCACCAGCGGGAAAGATAATCAATGCCTGCTCTTCTTCTAATGCTTTTATCATTGCCTGATACTGGCTTTTAAATGCACTTTTCCCGGAAGTGATTTCAATCGGCAGAAACAAAGATTGCAAGGCCTCAACACGGGTTAACATTTCATTGGCGACAATACGTGTGTCAGGGCGAATCGAACGCAGCATTTTCAATAAAGCCAGACCATCTAAAGAGCCAATGGGGTGATTGGCAACAATAATGACACGACCTTCTGCTGGAATATTATTAAGTGATTTGGCGGTAACCTGATAAGTGAAATTAAAATAGTCCAGCACTTTGTCTAAAAAAGCAAAACCCCGTAGATGCTGGTTATGCTGAATAAAGTGATTGATCTCGTCTTCTTGAATCAGTTTTTTTAGAAACTTGAATAATAGACCTGAACCTGGCATGTCTTTTAAATTGGGTTGTTTTTCCAGCAGTGTTTTTTCTAAATCAATCATAAGATGGTACGCTCATTGAAGTCGCACGGGTCTGAAAAATATCAAACAGTGATCCATTTATAAAGATAAAGGCAGATCACACTATGGTGCTTTATTGTGACAGTTGGGTTACGAAATAATGAAGAACTGGTGAAATATTCGGGTTACTGCGATACTAAAGTTTGATGGGGTCTTTGCCGATTAGTCATTAAATGACAAAAATTATCGTTATCTGGGGGGGCAACTGTTTTATTTTTGTAAAATGAGATGAAAATCCAGCTGGTCTTTGCCTCGTATCTTGTAAACAATATTATGATTAACATTCCGACTATTCCATCATTAAGCAAAATCCACACGCAACCCGTTGCGGATATAACGAAAACGTGGAAAGTAGGGCAGGTATTAAATGCAACCGCTGAGCGTAATGCAAATGCTCAGGGTAATGCGCTTATGCGTGTCGGGCAAACCATTCTGCAGGCAAAGACCCCGATTGCGCTACAAGCCGGGGATTCACTCAAGTTATTAGTCAAATCGCTTGGTGATACACCGCTATTAAAAATTCAGACAGCAGCAGCGACGACGATACAGCAAGTAACAGCACAAATAGCGGCGCAGAATCTTAAAAGTTTTATCGCCAGACAAATGGATTTAACGGCTGTATTGTCACTCAGTCAAAAAATCATCACTAGCCCTGATATATCCAAAATACTGAAACAGGGGCTCATCGACTTAAACCGGAATCTGCCTACTGTCGAACAGGCTATACAGGCAAAAACATTAAAAACATTGATGCAAAATAGCGGTGTATTTCTTGAGTCCAGATTAAAGCTTCTGCCCAGCACCATAAAACCAGGTTTGCCACCACAAAACACGCAACAGTCCGTTGCGTTATTACACGATGTTAAAGCACAGCTGCTCAGAATCAGTGCTCAATTAACAAGTGTGGTGCCGGAGCTGGCAACAAAAGCACCGATGGCTCTGTCTAAAGACATTCAAGCAGTCATCGACCCTCTAATAAAACAGTATATAAAAGGTGACATTAGTCTTATCAAATTATCAACCTTGTTAAGCATCGAGCTGCCAAAAAACCAGAGTCAGTTACTTCAACAGATATTGTCGCGAGACACATTAACTGCAGCAGATAAAACTTTATTGGTCGGGGAATTAAAAAAAAGTTTTACCGTGTTATTAAATCACCTGCAACAGCAGGCTAATGCAAAACAAGTGCAGGATCAATTATCCAGCCTGTTAAAAAACATGGACATGTTGAAGGAGCTGAAAATCGGCATTGATGGCGCATTGGCAAAAATAACATCACAACAACTGACCACTTTAACCCGAGAGGCAGATAGTTTATTACTATTATTATTTGGTATCTGTTTAAAAGATAAAACAGAAGAACATTTAATTCAGTTTCGATTGCAACAGGAAAAGCCAGCAAAGGATAAAGATGTTTCAAGCTGGACGGTAGAGCTGAATTTTAACTTTAATGAACTCGGCTCTGTGCAGGCGAAGTTGCGTTTAGTGGATAATAATATCTCCACTGTGTTTCGTGCGCAGCGAGAAAGCACAGTTAAAAGTATATCGAATGAGATTAACCTGCTAAACACCGCCTTCAGCCGTATCGGCTTTGAGGTAATAAACCTGAATGTCACTCAAGGTAGTGTTGCCGATACCAGTGACCTTGTTAAAGGCATTCATTTACTGGATGAAAAAGCATGACCCATAACACACAAAACCGAATTGCCGTCGCGCTTGAATACGATGGTGAGTCTGCTCCCATCGTTACTGCAAAAGGTTTTAATGATATTGCAGATAAAATCATTGAAACGGCCAATGAACACGGCATCCCATTGCAGCAAAACGATGGACTGGTTGAGGTATTGTCAGAGATGAATCTGGGCGACGAAATTCCTGAAAACTTATATAAAGCCATCGCTGAAGTCATCGCGTTTGCTTATATTATTAACGGTAAGTTTCCAAATAGTTATAAACGGGAGTTGTAAATGCGTTATATTAATCGTTGCATAAGTTTTCGCCACATACTTTTGTGACACGCCGTAAATATATCCCTATAGGCTTGACGGTAGCATCCATGCTACCGACA
>CAZALW010000129.1:0-8616 GCA_964485705.1 uncultured Thiotrichaceae bacterium | reverse complement strand
AAAGAATCATCTGGTCAGAATATAACCTTGGAGGAAGAAGTCCGTCTACTCGACAAACAGCACACCTATTAGAAATTAAATATATTTTACCTATGATACTGAGTTATCAATAAAGAAGGGCAACTATGTCAAACCATGAAATAATACTCAATTCAATAAATAAGTCAAAGAAATACAGTTATGATGAACTAAGGTCAATATCTACTGAGCTCCTAGGAAACACAAGTGCTAGTGGAAAAGAATATGCTATTTTAAAATTCATACAAACTTATTGTGATGTATTTTCAAACACACAAATTCAGACAATTGTTCGTAATGGCGACCCTAGAAAAGTACTAGATAAAACACATCTAAAAGACTGCGTGTTTCAGCTAAAAAATCAAGGTAAAGCAAATACAAATATGCATACTGGTCAAACCAGTGATCGTGAATTAGACAGCATGAAATATGATGACCATGCCTGCTGTGATAAAGAAGCATTCAATAATATAACAAAAGAATTTCGGGTATGGCTAATGGGGGCACTATCTAAATTCGATCATGAGTGGGTATCAAGAAGCACGAATATTGGTATTAAAAAAGGCACCTCCTGGACGTGCTCTTCATTGTTCAGTGCCTACCAGCAATATATTTGGTCGGCCGCCATAAAGGACCTCGAATGGGACGGCCGATTCTTTTATGAAACTGAAGAATGCCTTGGTGATTTGAAAGAAAGACTTGAAGAAAGCATGAAAACAAATGATGGAGAAATGACGCGAATTATATGCCGACATATTTTTGAGTGGGGAGGTGTTGACGACAGAGAAACTGTCTCGCACAATATCAAAACTGGCATCCCAACTAATGATCTTCCACAGCATCTTTTAGATACACAATCTTACTTAAATGATTTATTTAATAATGGCTGTTCTAACTCATTCAATAGCATATATAAAGACTCCAACGGTCATCAGATATTACTAGATTCTGGTACAACTAAAATCTACTCACTAATTTGCGACAATTTCATTATATATGATGGTCGTGTCGCATCTGCACTAGGCTACCTTGTCAGGCGTTGGTGGGAGGAAGACAAAATACAGGGAAATATACTTCCAAATTCATATAAAGAAATACCACAGTGTCTAAGATTCTCGCGTGCTCAAGAAAACTTTCGCAATCCAAATCCCAAAGGGAATACAGTATTTCGCGCGATCACTAATAAAGGAACAAGAAGGGTCAGGGAGAATATACAAGCTTCATGGTTGCTTCATCAGTTACTTAAAGATGATGAAAAACAAAATAATACAAATAAATCAGGCTTTGCTTATATTAAAAATAAACAAACTAGACTTCGTGCTTTAGAGGCTGCGCTGTTCATGATTGGTTATCATGTATACTGATTAAAGTAGGGATAATAAAATTGTCGACAAGCCTTATCTAAATCAGCAGTCGTAACGGGTCGAACCTACGTAACAAATTGATATTATAACAATCCACACCAATAAAACTGAATTTTTTGTGCTTAAAATACCCATATCGTCCACCAAATGAACAGTATAAGGTGCTACAGACTCTTTCAAGGCAAACGCATCGTTACCTTTTACAAGTCAAGTGCCAGAAAAGAATCCAGATTGTGAACCCAAACATCGCCTTTGATCGGAAAGGGGCTGTCGATTTGGGCAATAACAAAAGCCTTTGATGGCTGGATAACTTTTAGGCTCTCATAAAAACCCTGTGTCAAGGAGGGTGCTGAGGAAGATTTAATTTCAATGGCAATTTTGTGCGAGCCTTTTTCAAGTACAAGATCAATTTCTGCGCCGCTCGATGAACGATAAAAACTGGCTTGATGTCTGGGGAATTTTGCCAGGATACTCTCAATGACAAACACTTCGAAACTGCCACCTAGTGCAGGATGCCCTAACAGGTCATTTTGTGATTCTATGTCAAGCAAGCAATGGATTAGGCCAGAGTCTCGTATGTATATTTTGGGTGATTTTATCAGCCGCTTTTTTGTGTTTGTGTAGAAAGGCTTGAGGCGGCGAATAACAAAGGTGCCTTCCAGAATGTCCAGATAGTTTTTAATGGTTGGGACGCTGACTCCCATGGAAGCGGCCAACGTCGATTGGTTCAGGATGGTGCCATTAACATGCGCAAGCATCGTCCACAATCTTCTTAATGTCTCTGCAGGTACGTTGAAACCAAGTTGGGGAATATCTCGTTCCAGGAAGGTTCTGATGTAGTTGATTCGCCAGTCAAAGCTCAGAGCCTGCTCAAGTTTATAACTCACCGGGTAACCACCCTGGAGCCATAGTTTTTTGTGATCTTTAACTTCCGATGCGTTAAAAGGGTCAATTTCTATATATGAAATTCGACCAGCCAGTGTCTCGGATGATTGTTTAATCAGATCGCGTGAGGCAGAGCCAAGTAATAGCAGTTGACCGGTTCGGTTGTTGCTGTCGAGAAACACCCTGAAAATCTGGAATATTTCAGGTGCCCTTTGTACTTCATCTATACAGATTAGAACATGTTTGTTTGCCTCAAGAAATGTTAAAGGATCCTGGAGTTTGGCAAGGTCGCGTGGGTTTTCCAGATCAAGATAGATAGCATTTTTAAAACCAGATATTATTTTTTTAGCCAGCGTGGATTTTCCAACTTGTCTCGCCCCAAGCAAAGCTACCGCAGGAAAAGCCTCTAGATGCTGTTTGATTACTTTTTGTTTATCTCGATTTATGTAGGTTTGCATATTTAAAGTATAGAGTTAAATATACAAATCTTCAATGCTCAGGAGGGAGTTTTATTTGTCTGAAGGGCATCTAATAATTCCGTCCTTTGGTTCGTAAACAGTGCATCCATGCACCACTGCTCTGGATGTGAAGATTGAGATTCAAAATATGTCAGGTCAAGGCGTATGATTGTATGAACAAGTGCACGTGAGTGGGCTGTTGCGAAGATTTTCAACGAAGATATGGCATGTTTTGGACTCAAGATTCATATTCACGAGAAGTGACACACGGATGTGTCGTTAACGTACCAAAGGATGGAATTAATAGAGATGTCCTGAACACTAAAGCGTTAAAGGTGTCTGTTAACTGATGTGCGGATCAAGTTTTTACGTTTTGTTCAGGGTTTTAAACCAACACCAAGCCTTAACAGGCGTAAACAAAAATAATAAAGCACAGCAATAAATGCAATGATAATAATAAACGCAGTGCTCAAATCAATATCACTCACTCCCAGCAAACCATAACGAAACGCGTTAATCATATACAGAATTGGGTTCACTAAGGACACGTTTTGCCAGAATTCGGGCAGCATGTTGATGGAATAAAAAATACCGCCAAGATAGGTCAGCGGGGTTAATACAAAGGTGGGGATTATGGTGATGTCGTCAAAGCTTCTGGCATAAGCAGCATTAATAAAACCGGCCAGAGAAAATAATATGGAAGTTAAAACAAACACCGCAATGGTCACGCTGTAGCTGTGTATCTGAAAATCGGAAAAAAACGTGGAGACAATAGTGACGGTAATGCCGACAATAATACCCCGTGCCAGGCCACCGGAAACAAAACCCATTAAAATTATGTAGTTGGGTAAGGGGGATACCAGCATTTCTTCAACGCTATGGTGAAATTTTGCGCTGAAAAAAGAGGAGACCACATTGGCATAGGCATTGGTAATGACTGACATTAAAATCAGTCCGGGCACAATATAATCCATGTAGCTAAAGCCGTCGATGTCATTAATCTGTGAACCAATAAGCTGACCAAAAATAATAAAGTAAAGGCCAATGGATATGGCAGGTGGCAATATGGTTTGTATCCAGATGCGAATAAAGCGCAGATACTCTTTTACCATGATGGTTTTAAGTGCCACCATCTGCTGGGAGAAAGTCATTTCTTTTGTCGTCCGTTATTGCTTTTTAACATACCAATAAATAACTGCTCAAGACGGTTGGTTTTGGTTTTCATGCTGACAACTTTTATGCCGCAGTTTTTAAGTAAGTCAAACAGGTCGGTAATACTGTTGCTTTTACTGATTAGGTTGTCGCTGGTGGGGGAGTCGGTGTGAATGTCTGCCTCCAGCGTCGTATTATCAAGCATTCTTACCGGATAGTTGCCGCAGTCCGGGATGGCTTCAACAGGCTCAGCAAGATACAGAATAAATGTTTCGACATGTAAACGATCCAGTAAAGAGCGCATTTGGGTTTGCTCAATGGTGATGCCATCATTAATAATGGCTATGTTATTACACAGGCTTTCGGCTTCTTCAAGGTAATGCGTGGTGAGAATAATAGTCGTGCCTTTTTTGTTCTGCTGTTTTAAAAATTGCCACATAGAATGGCGGATTTCAATATCGACTCCGGCTGTAGGTTCGTCCAGTATGAGCAATTTGGGGCGGTGCATCAGCGCCCGTGCAATCATCAGGCGACGTTTCATGCCACCGGAAAGCTCTTTTGCCATATCGAAACGTTTGTCCCAAAGTTCAAGTTGTCGAAGGTATTTTTCAGCACGTTTATTTGCCTCGATACGGTTAATACCGTAATACCCTGCCTGGTTGATCAGTATTTCACCCACCGGCTCGAAGATATTAAAGTTGAATTCCTGAGGTACCAGACCAATATGCATGCGTACATCAGCGGTGTGTGTGCTTTGATCTTGCCCAAAAACCTCTACCAGCCCTGATGTTTTATTTACTAGCGATGAGACAATGCCGATAACAGTGGATTTGCCAGCACCGTTGGGCCCGAGTAAAGCAAAAAAATCACCTTGTTCTACCGTAAGATCGACACCTTTGAGTGCATTTACACCGTTTTTATAGGTTTTTTTCAGATTTTTAATATTTAATGCATTCAATGTGATTCTTTGTTTGTTGTTTAACTGTTGTTTTTTAGGCTGTGCTGATGTTACAGTGTTTGCATTAGTAATACGACTGTCTAACTGTGCTGGTTTTCATTCGTTAACAATTAACAGTGTAGGCAGGTTGACTGGTTTCAATATTGGTGTGAGTGTTTTTATGGGTACTAAAGGTGAAGGCAACCGTCAACGAATTGTTGAGGCGGCGGACAATTTGTTTTATAGACGCGGTTACAATCAAACCTCATTTCAGGATATTTCAGAAGCAACCGGAATTCCACGCGGCAATTTTTATTATTATTTTAAAACCAAGGATGAAATTTTAGCTGCAGTTGTTAATACACGTGTTGCAGATTTAACCAATATGTTAAATCGTTGTGAAAGCCAAACACAGAATGCCAGAGAACGTTTACTGTTGTTTAGTAATATGCTGGCGCATAATCTCGATGCTGTGATTGAGGTAGGCTGCCCGATTGGTTCTTTAAGTTCTGAATTGGCGAAAGGTGATCCGGGTTTGCATGAAAAATCCAGACAGGGTTTTGTTGTGTTACGTGCCTGGATTAAACAGCAGTTTGAAGCTTTGGGTTTAAGCGATGCAGATGACCTTGCCATGGATTTGTTGGCTAAATTACAGGGCACAACGGTAATGGCTTGTGCCTTCAAAGATATTGATTATATTAAGCGCAGTCATCAGCAGATCAAAAACTGGATTAATGAAAAATAGTAAATTAATTTTATTAGGAAGTCTCTTATATGGACATGTCTATTCAACAAGCATATTTATCCGCTTTTAAAGGTAACTTTACCTCAACCATGCGCTGGCATGATCTGGATGCGTTTTGGGATGTATTAAAAGCTCAGGCAGATGACCAGTGGTATATCTACCCGGTGGGTGAAGTGCCGCCGGAATCAACGGTTGATAAAGCGTACTTTTTAAATTTTATCGAGAAAGTTGATGCTTTGTTGCGTAAGGAACATGATGAGGATTACTGCGGCATTGTTTATGTCGACAACAAGGAAAAACCGGCGTTTATTAAAATTTTTGACCCGAATAATCTGGGTGTTAGTTGTGGTTTTAGTGAGAACCCAGCATTGCCTGGCTGGATTTTGTCCAGGCTTCAGCCAGTTGAGCTTGAAGTAGCATTAAAGCCACCGAGAAATCGTCAGCGCTGGTGGCAGCGGTTGTTTATATGATTGCTCTGATTTTTCCTAAAAGATTACCTGATTAGCCATGAAAGCCAGCTATGCTTGTGTTTTCATTGTAAAACAACAGCTTAACTTGCTACTGTCATCTCGACTAGAGGGAGAGATCTTAAGCTACCGTGGTATAAGATCTCTCTCTGGTCGAGATGACAGTAATAAAAATGATTTTATGAACCAAGGTCTTTAAGTTAGGCTGAATGTTATGGCTAATCAGGAAAGATTATATCGTTTACCATCTATCGTTGCCTTCAACTACACAGGCGCGTTAGCCACTGTGCAGTTGGGTTAATAAAACTCCATCATCTATTAATTTATAGTTCTTACACAGTTCTTTCCATCTTGTTTGGCGGTATAGACACCTTTGTCTGATAATTTGATTAGTTCGTCATAGTTATTTAAATTTGATGTGCGGGATGCGACACCAATGCTAATACTGCCATGCCAGGGTTCACCACCGGTTACTACTCTGAGTTCTGATACTTTCTCGCGTACTATCTCAGCAATCAGTGTTCCCCCATTGTTATCTGTACCAGGGCAGATAACAAAAAACTCATCTCCGCCCAGGCGGCAGACAATGTCGTCACTACGGAACCAATGTTGTAGTGTTGTCGCTAACTCTATTAAAACCGCATCACCAGCATCGTGACCATAGGTATCATTGACACCTTTAAAGTGATCGGCATCTATCATTATGCAAACCAGTGGTGAATCTGTTTCAATAGATTCTTTCCATAAAGAGGATAGACAACGCATAGCATGCCGCCGGTTAGGAAGCCCTGTTAGGACATCGGTTAAAGAAAGTTCTTTAAGATGAATATTTGCTTCTGATAACTCTTTGGTTCGTGCGGCAACTTTTTCCTCTAGCGATTGATTTAGTTTTATTAAGGCTTTATTTCTTTCAGAAACTTGCTGAAACAAGCTGTCCAATGCAACAAGTAAAGGCGCTGTAGACGAGTGACTTGCTTTTTCCTCTTCCTCATAGGCTTGAGCCGGACTTGCGCCAGATTGAATGACTGAAACCTGTCTGGCCATATTTTGGTCAGTGCCAAGGATATGATAGGCCAGCCAATTAGTCAGGAAGCTGAATAAATGTCGTGCGGGTTCTAAATTTTCCTCAGAGATTGCTGCATGCATAGTCATTACTTCATGCAAAAATTCCTGATGTATTTTAATGTGATGTTCGAGGTGACGCTGGTCTATGCCGACGCGGCGCATATATGCTTCTTCGTCCTGGAAGTGGTATTGAGCATAATCGGTGAGCTCCTTAAATATGACCTCAACATCATTAAATATAACTTTATTTTCAGATAAAATATCACCATATTGATTAATGATATTGACCAGAGAACGATGCTGTTCATCAACATCTTTTAAACCTGTTAAAAAGTTTTTATTCCAGCGGAATGATTCCATATAATAAGTTACCTCAGATTGATTATTTTTCTTCTAACGCTACTTAAGGGCATCTCTAAAAATAGAAGCACACTTTATGAGCAGTGCCACATCCTTGTGGCACTGCTCCCTAAATCACACTTCTATTTTTAGAGATGCCATTAATATATAAGTGGTTTCTCACTATTGTGGCTTCAAATAAATAGCACTATTCGGAATATCTACCGCTCACACTCTAACGTTCACTAAAGGCATTACTAAAACCACGTGATATTGGTCTTAGTAAATAATCCAGTACCGATTTGCTGCCGGTTTCAATATTTGCCATCGCTGTCATACCGGGAATGATTTTCATGATTTCAGGATTGTCGCCTACCCAGGTTTGATTCAGGCTTATTTCTGCCCGGTAATAAGGGTTATTTTTCTCATCCAGATAAGTTGTTGCAGAAATTTGTTTTACTGTGCCATCAATGCTGCCAAAGCGTGATGAATCGTAACTGTCTATTTTTACATCAGTATGTTGACCAAGATGAACGTGACCAACATCTTTTGGCATAATACGTGCTTCTACAATCAGTTCATCATCTATGGGTACGATACGCAGGATAACTTTACCGGGTTCGGCAACGGCATTAATACTATTGATAGAAAGTGCCTGCACAATGCCGCTGACCGTCGCCATAACATTCAACCTTTTAGCTTTGTCATTTAAGCGAATTAAAGTCTGTTCAACTTCGGCAAGTTGATCGACAATTTGGCCGGCTTCTAATTGAATTTCTTTGATAAATTGAAATTTGGCATCTTTACGTCGTTGTCTGGCTTCAGCGAGATTGGTTTCGGCTACCGCGTAGTTGTCCTGGAGTTGACGGTGTTCACGTAAATTTTCTACTAACTGTATTTGGGTGGTTAACAATTCATCTCGTGCAACCACACCGGTTTTATTGAGTTGTTTGCGAATCTCAACCTGTTCCTCAAGTAATTCGACTTCTTTTTCCATAATGCCGGACTGATTAAGTGAGCGTTTTTTTTCTGACTGTTTTTGTGCTATCTGGTGGTCAATCACAGAAATTTTATGTTTGTTACTATTTAGCTGTGCGTGGTAAATAGTATTTTGTTGTTTTGCAAGGTCTGGGTAAGCCAATCCCTCTTTTCCAAACTCAGGTTTGCGATTTTCAATTAAGGCAAG
>CAZALW010000128.1:0-8622 GCA_964485705.1 uncultured Thiotrichaceae bacterium | reverse complement strand
AGCGTGCCCACCCTACACTGCTGAAAGCAAATAGCTTTTTTCTACTCAACTAACCTATTTATTGTTTTGCTTTTTTTGCGTCTTTTGCGTTCTTCGCGGACTATGTTCTTGTTTTTAAAGGTCAGCTAATGACCGTACTCAGTCATTCATTCTAAGAGTAAATCTGAAATACTATAAATAAAACCACCCACATCTTATTTTATTTACCAAAGTCAGAAACAAATACACCAAGTGCTAACTCATAGCCTGGCTGACTCATGACAAAGCCATTATTGTGGCCGCCCTTCATTCTGAAAAAAAATTTTGGCTCACTCGCTGCCTGAAAAATCTTCTCGCCAAGGCGAAATGGAATGATCTCATCATCAGGACTGTGCAACACCAGCACAGGCGACCTTACCTGTTTGATATAAGCCACTGCATTAAAATCATAACGCAGGAAAACCAGCCGGGACAGAATCGGAAAAACCGCATTGGCGACATCTCTTGCAGAGCTGAATGCTGACTCAATAATCAAGCCACCCGGTTGAACCCGGGCAGCCAGCTGCGCTGCTACCACGCCACCGAGCGAACGACCAAACACAATAATGTCGTTTGGATTTTGCTTTCTTTTATCAGTTAGATAGCGCCAGGCTGTGCTTGCATCTTTATAAATTCCCTTCTCATCCGCTTTTCCCTGGCTTTTACCAAAACCACGGTAGTCGATAATAAAAACATTCAAACCAAGCCGGTGAAAGATTTCTACAGAACTGCCACGATGAGAGATATTGCCTGCATTACCGTGAAAAAACAGCAGGGTCTGCTTCGCCCCATGATGCGGAATATACCAGCCATGCAAACGTACGCCATCCTCAGTATCCAGATACACATCCTCATAGGCAAGCCCCCACTCTGCTGGTGTCTGCTCAAGTGTGGCGTAGGGAAAAAAGGTCATTGATGGCTGCTGTAGATACATGAAGCCATTCAACAGAACCAGACCAAACAGTAAGTACATAATGTTGTTTATCATTTGCTTAATAGATCGATTTTTCATCACTTCAATCCGAAACCTTCGGCTCTGATTGTATCACCTTACCAAACTTGCGCACCTGGGACATGAGACTTCCCACGCTAATGGCACGAGCTGGAGTGACGGGAAGACCGGCGGTACGTAACGCCCTGGCAACCCAGACATTGCATGTATTAAACAAATGATAGCGCTCTCTGGACGGGTAAAAATGGCTATTTCCATAAAGCCCGGAGCCCAGTGATTTGATATTACCCGTTTCACCCAGAGCGAAGCTTGCTGCAATAGTGCGGCTAAGATGCGCAAAATTGGTAATAGGCAATTTAATGCTAATAATTTCACTGTTGGGAAAATAGACCGGTACCGAGTCGTCAAAACCGACAATATGCAAAACACTGGCAGTAGGCAATAGCACGGCCTTCAGGATAAGCCCCAGATGAGGATTTGTTGCCTGGTAGAAATTCCTGTCTCCCCAACCGATTTCCAGGTATTGCGCATCGGCAAAGTCCTCGGCTACCGGCCAGTCGCTGCCTGTGATATCGGACTGCCGCAGCACTATTCCAGCGTGCCAACCATGACTCACCAGATAAATGGTTTTGTATGGCTCATTTTCATTCCAGGTAGCCGCATCCCTAACTTGCGCAGCGCAGGCACCACAAATAGCTACGACGAATAATACCAAAACTCGAAACCATTTTTTCCAGCTAATGTCACAGGCACATGGTAATAAAATTTCCTGATTAGCCATAATATTCAGCCTAACTTAAAGACCTTGGTTCGTAAAATCATTTTTATTACAATCATTTTTATTACTGTCATCTCGACCAGAGGGAGAGATCTTATACAACGGTGGCTCAAGATCTCTCCCTCTGGTCGAGATGACAGTAGCAAGTTAAGCTGTTGTTTCACAATGAAAATATAAACATAGCTGGCTTTCATGGCTAATCAGGTAAAATTTTGTCAGGGTTCATTTTATTTAACTCCGACAACCTCTGATTGCCCCAACTAAACAGTGTATGCTATTGATTTTGGACAGGGTAAAAAAATTGTAATACCACCTGTTTGAGCTTGCGCCAATGCGTATGCGTTTCTCAAATTTTTATTTGAGTTCAACCATGAAAAACATAACTCTTATACTCATATCACTGCTATCGGTTATCGGGATATTTCTGATGCCACCCATTCCGCAGACGCTGTTATATCATCAGTTTGCCGATCAACAGACATTGTTTGGCATACCGCATTTTTTTAATACCGTATCGAATATACCTTACCTGATTATTGGTTATTTAGGCTTGCGTTTACTATATTCAGATAAAAGAATGGAGCTGGTAGAAAGCATTCGTTACGTTTACGCTCTGTTTTTTATAAGTGTATTCATGGTTGGTTTAGGCTCATTTTATTACCACCTGTCTCCCGATAATTCAACGTTGTTATGGGATCGCCTGCCAATGACGGTAGCCTTTATGTCATTTTTCACCATTGTTCTTGCCGAGTATATAAATGAGAAGCTGGCGACAAGGTTACTGCTGCCTTTATTAATCATCGGCTTGGGTTCAGTACTTTACTGGTACTGGACTGAGTCAATCGGACAGGGTGACTTGAGGCTATATATACTGGTTCAGTTTCTGCCAGTGTTATTGATGCCCATAATTTTTATTCTGTATTCTTCACAATTTACCATGACCTTTTTTCTCTGGCTGGTGCTGGTCTGTTATGGCGTAGCCAAAGGCTTTGAGATGATCGATTTTGAGGTGTTCGAGTTAACCGAAGCGGTCTCCGGGCATACACTGAAACATCTGATGTCAGTAGCTGGTGTCTTTATGTTTTATCTGGCTTTGAAAAGACGTAACAGAAAAAAACAAATACAGTGAAACGCAGCCTCACCATCAGACTCTGGATTTACCTGAGCCTCACTCTGCTACTGATTTACGGTATGAGCACCATTAACAACATGCCCGGCGACTCCCATTCCAGTGTTTTGCCACCACTAAATTCTGATGAAAGCTTACTACATGACCACCTTGAACAGCATGTAACGGTACTGGCAGGCTCAATAGGCGAAAGAAACATATGGCATCACTCTGCCCTGGAAGCTGCAGCCAACTATATCGAAGAAACGCTGCACGATCTGGGTTATTCGGTGGCCTCACAAACGTTTGCTTCAAGAGGAGAAATAGTGCGCAATCTGGAGGCAGAGATCATCGGCTCTCAGTGGCCGGATGAGATTGTTATCATTGGTGCTCATTACGACTCTGTACACGGGTCTCCAGGAGCCAATGATAACGCCAGTGGTGTGGCTGCGATGCTGGAGATCGCCCGCCAACTGGCAGCAACAATTCCAGCACGCACACTGCGATTTGTGGCCTTTGTTAACGAGGAACCCCCGTTCTTCTATACAGAACAAATGGGCAGCCTTATCTATGCACGCCGTGCCTACCAGCAAGGCGACAACATCGTTGCCATGCTCTCTCTGGAAACCATTGGCTATTATGACGATGCAAAAGGCAGTCAGCAGTACCCTATGCCGCTTTACTCGCTGTTTTATCCTGACACCGGCAACTATATCGCCTTTATCAGCAATCTCTCCTCACACTCTCTACTACGCAAAAGTATTGGCTCTTTTCGCCAACACACCACTTTTCCCTCTGAAGGGATCGCCGCACCGGGATGGCTGGCAGGTATCCACTGGTCAGATCACTGGTCTTTCTGGCAACAGAGCTACCCCGCACTGATGGTGACTGATACCGCCCCGTTTCGTTATCCCTATTACCACACAGGCTCCGACACGCCGGACAAGATCGACTATCCACGCCTGGCCAGAGTGGTAGCTGGCCTGGCAAGGGTTACTGTGGAACTGACGAATAAGGAATTATAAACAACATGCTTTGAACCTTTATGTTCTGAGTTTTTCTAATCATGAAGATGTTTAGTAAATTAACAGCTTATTTGGTCGGACTTACAGCGATTGTGCTGCTATCTGCCTGTAGCTCACACATCCCGCCTGCAATAAAGCAACCACTGGATGGCAGCCCCGGCATCGCACAGGTACGTCATCAGATAGATGCCTATCTGTCTCAAAAAGTACGTTGGGGTGGTGTTATTCTTCGCACAGAAAACAAACAAAATGTCAGTGAACTGACGATTATTGCCCTGCCATTAAGTAAAAATGGCAAACCTCAAAGCAATGATAAAAGCCCAGGACGATTTATTGCCATTATTAATGAATTCATCGAGCCACTGGTATACAGTTCGGAGCGAAAAATCACCATAACAGGACATATACTCAGAGCTGAAACATTCAAAGTGGGCGAATTCCCCTATGAATATCCGATTATTCAGGTGGAACACTACTATTTATGGCCTGCTGAAATTGAACGCTCATATTACGATTATCCGTCTTACCCGTGGGTGTACGGCCCCTATTATCCGTGGCATTATCCTTACTACTATCCACATCACCGCCACCATTAATAGCAAAGGAAATCAACAATGATCAACAAGTTCGTCTTTTTCACTGTTTTCAGTTTACTGGCGAGTTGCGCGAGCACACCTGATTTTGATACCTCACAGGTCGATTTATCACTTACACCACAAAGCGTCATCGCAGAACCAGAGCTCAATCGCGGCAAGATTGTTGTCTGGGGCGGCACCATTCTAAACACGCAGAACCTGAAAGACGCAACACGCATAGAAATTCTGGCTTATCCACTCAACAGCTCACACCGGCCAATACTGGAAAACAAACCACTGGGACGCTTTATTATTCAACATCAGGGATATCTGGAGCCCACTACTTATGCACAAGGTCAGGTATTGTCTGTACTGGGCAAGGTCAGTGGTAGCCAGACTGGTTATGTGGGCGAAAGCACATATACCTATGCGATTATCAACAGTAAGCAGTTACACCTGTGGTCGCAGGAAAGCGGACGCAATCGAACCAGCTTTCACCTTGGTATAGGTATTGGCCTGTAACCTGCCAGAAGAATGACTCAACGACTATGGACTGAAAATCCATAGCTTGTTTTAGCAGGTATGAGTATTGCTGCTGCTTTTCCATGCCATGATGTACAGCACAACAGCACATAACATAACCCCATTAAAACCAATCTCTATTGCCAGCAATACAGCCAGTATTGCACTTAGCACAGAGGCACAGCCGTTGATGCCCCAGGCCCAGGGGATGAGATTTGGACGAGTTTGTTGCAGTGTCGCCAAACCCAGCGGGAATGGCATGCCCATAAAAAAGGCCAGCGGTGCAGCAAGCATAAACGCTGAAAGTATTCGCGCTGTCTCTGGTAATGCCATAATCGTGTTACTGATTAATGGTAACAATACAATATAAATGGCAGTGATTAACCCGATCGTCATAACTGCGCGGCGTAATAAAACGGCTCTGATGGAGCTTGATGCGTTTTTCATACGGCGCTGGACATAAAGACTACCGAGGCCTGAAAAAATCAGGAAGGCACATAATGCGACAGCAATGGCATACAGTGGTTGACCGAGTATCAGGATAAACTTCTGGATAAAGGCGATCTCGATAAAAAGAAATGCCAGCCCGATTGCCAGAAAGTAAATAATAATATTTCGATGCCTGCTGGCTGTTTCCTTTTTATCGCGTTTGACAAACATTAAAGGCAGCAATATCAGAATCACTGCGGCGACACAAGCCTGCGCCAGTGTTACCAGTAAGGTTGGATAACCCACGCCTATCATTGATATACCCGCCTGACCAGGTAAAGACAGAAACTCTTCCAAACTTGACCATTTAAAAAAATTATTGAAATAAGGCCGGTTGTCGGTGGCCGCCTGTATGTTGTATTTATATTGCTGAATGAAACTGTCCGCTGAGTTGTTCAGTAAGGACGGGGTTAATAAAGACGGGTTCAATATAGACCGAGCGGCGATATAAAAAACCGGTTCCTGTAATAACTGGAACTTGTTGACTTCAGCCGGGCTAATTCCGGGTAGCCATGCCAGGTCAAAACTACGCGATAAACTAAAATCACGCACTTTGTTTATTTCTTCAGCGGTCAATGCGGTGTTCTTGAGTAACAGTGTTGCAGTATTCCAGCTTCGAATCCACGCGATATTGTTTTCAGGATGTTTAATTCCCGCATTCTGCATTGCGCTAACGGCGGTTGCAAATAGCTTCAGGTTGCCGCGGGCAGGTGTGCTAGTCCATAAGGTGATACTTAATAACCCGTCAGGTTCGAGTAAGGTCAGGTAAGACTGCAGAGCCTCAACAGTATAACCGTAAGACGTAGACAGTGCATAGACACCTGCCGCGCCGCCGGTTGATGCACCGGATGGCCCTAAAGCCACAACATCATATTTTTTTTCTGAGGCTGCAAATCCACGTGCTGACATGGTGTGAATACTGACGTTATGTTTCAGCTTCTGCCAGCCAAAATAATCTGCATACTGCTCAGTAATCAGCAAGCTGAGCTGCTTATCAGGCTCGACTGCATCAATTTGCGGTACTTTATAAAAATGCGCCTGCAATATCTGCGCACCGGTGGCGGAGTTAAGAATCAGGGCATTTTGTGGTGAAGTGTGTACCTGATAAGGCAGCGCTGAGCTCATGTAGGCAAAATATTCAACTGAACTTGTGTCTGTTGAGCCCATGTCCATTGAACTTATCTCCGCAGCATGATTAATGACGGTCATTTGATCCCCGTCTCTGAAAACAGCAAGCTGCTGGGGCGGACCTGCAGGGCTCTGTAAACTCAAACCAGGAGCATGGCGAAATGGAATAAACGGACTGTGCACAACATCAATTTGAGAAACGGGTGAGGAGTGCGAAAAAAGCAAAGAGGCATCTTTTATCAATAGTGTTTGTGCCAGCCCCTTGTATTCTGATAAACGCAGATCAAGCCATTTCTGTGGCAATAACAAAATAATGAACATGCACAATAAAAGCACCGCAGTGGTTAGTTGTTTTTGTTTGTTGCTGAAATTAGACAGTGCAAAAAAGCCAGCGGTTAAACCACTGATTGCTAAAACACGCAACAATACATCAGCTGAAAATATCTGCAGTAGCAGCATAATTAACATCGCCCCAATACCGGCACCAATGAGGTCAACGCCATACACCAGTGAGATTTTCTGATGAAAGCGCATTATGGTGAGCGCAATGGCACTTGCAGCAAAGAAAAAAGGCAGAGTCAGCAGTAAGTAACTCAACAACAGGCGCTGCCATTGGGCACTGTCCCACAATATTTCCAGGGTATTGAAAGGCAGTTGCTGCATAACAATAAAACAGATGATGGATGAAAACCCGAATAACCCAATGCTGATGATGAATACCCGGTCATAGTTATGCAACAGTCTGTCTCGAAACACGGTAATTAAACTGCCGCTGGCACCGTAACCTAAAAGAGCAATACTGATTACCATGAAGGCAAAATGATGCCAGTGAACAATCGAAAACAACCTGATTAGCAGCACTTCGTATGCCAGGGCTGAGGCGGACAGGATAAAAACAGACAATAACGGAGGTGTTAGTACCTGCTTATCAGTTATTAAAGCCACCAGTCGCTAGCAGGCATCAATAAATAACTCATCGGTTTTGCTTGCCCTGTTGCTCCTCGTTGGCATTGCACAAAGGCTTACATACAACAGGTATGCGTCCCTTTGTGCGCCTTGAAGAGAAACAACATTGCGCTGCAATACCGATAAGTTATTTATACTCACTACCTTAGTGACCGCCAGTAAACGGCACAAAGGCAACTGGCAATACCTTACGGGTGGTGATTTTACCCTGCTTGTCTTTATCAACCAGTGTCAGGTACTGTGTCTGAAATCGTGTGCCCACGGGAATGACCATACGTCCGCCATTTTTTAGCTGCCTAACCAGTGGTGGTGGAATATGGCTGATGGCTGCTGTTACCATAATGCTATCGAAGGGGGCATGTTGCGGCCAGCCATCATAACCGTCAGCTATACGCGTTTTAATATTGTCATATTCAAGTCGTGTTAACAGCTGTGATGTCGCTTTGCCCAGCTGCTCAATGATTTCTATACTGTAAACCTCCGCTACCAGCTCTGACAGTACCGCAGCCTGATAACCTGAACCAGTACCAATTTCAAGCACACGTTGACCCGGCTGAGGCTGCAATAAATCAGTCATCAGTGCAACGATATACGGTTGTGAAATGGTTTGACCATAGCCGATGGCTAAAGGCCGGTTTTTATATGCCCTGGCGCGCTGGTTTGCAGGCACAAACTCATGCCGGGGAACGGTTTTCATGGCCTGTAAAACAAGTTTATTAAATGATTTCTTGCCGATGTATTTTGCCGTTATCTGTACATCATCTTCTATATCGGCAACCATTTGTTGACGTTGCAATGTGTATTCATCAGCAATAACCACCCCGCTAATTATAAAAACCAGTTGCGACAATACCCAGACTATTATGTTTTTTAATAGCATACCGTTAGCATGATGTTATATATATTAACAAGACGGATAGAAAGGATACCACAACAACTGCCTTGATGGATTTGGTGCGGCCTGAGCCGTTCGTCATGCACTGGGTAATGATGTTGAATTTTATAAAGGCACGTAAAACCCATGAAGGAAATATAGCTACCTTTTAATTCAGGCTGGCCAA
>CAZALW010000127.1:0-8671 GCA_964485705.1 uncultured Thiotrichaceae bacterium | reverse complement strand
AAAGCTAAAATAAGGATAAGTGAATGGCACTAAAGCAGGCATTAATCATGGCAAGCACACCGGACTATCTTAAGCAGTTACATCAAGAAATCGACCAGACTCCAGAAGAGTATCGAGGTCTGTTACTGCGTATCGTGCACTCATTCCGTGAAGGAGTGATGCCATCGGCACAATCAGGCATACTGGAAAAACGCAAAGCACAGATGTTAGCTGAAACTCATGAAGCCCTGGCTGAAGTAGAAGCGGGTGATCTTATCGCAGGTGACAAAGTGCTTGACTGGCTTGATAGCTGGGGAGATAAAAATGAGAAGTCATCGCCCGTATAATGGAACTAAAATTTACCCCACGCGCAGCGCATGATCTTAAACGTCTGCGTAGCTTTATTGCGAAATATAATCCCGCTGCTGCAAAACGCATTAGCCAAGACCTCAAAGAAAGTATTTTACTTCTGCTTGATAATCCTGAGCTAGGAATCGAATCCGACGAGTTACCTGGTGTACGTGATTACTTTCCCCGTTCCTATTTTGTTCGTTACACAGTAAAAAATGATGTTGTTATCATCCTGCGAGTCTGGCACGGAAAGGAGCTGCATGACTGAACACCTGTGAAAAGTCCACAAGTGTTGCTTGTTGTTACTCTGAGCGAAGCGATCCGTCATCAACTGCCTGGAGTATCTGCCGGAAGGTTGCATTTTAGAGTATCTTGTTTTCTTACTTTATGCTGATTATACGCTTGCAGGGTTACTATATCGACGACCCCATTGATTCTATGAAAATTGCCCAATTAATGAAGCGGTGCAGGCACTATTAAGCCGTACATCTTCACAGGAAACAGTTTAGTTTAAAAACGGGTAATTATTTACTGTACCACCTTAATCATGTCGCTTCTCAATTATCGTTGAAGGCTAGTGAGAACAGCTCAGGCTGAGGCATAAAAAAATTAAAACAAACCAGCAAACTGATTCTGCCGTAGCGCCTCATAGGTTACGATGGCGACAGTGTTAGACAGGTTCAGACTGCGACTATGTTCCAGCATGGGCAGGCGCAGGACATGGTCGTGACCCAGTCGATTTAGATATTCTTCGGGCAGCCCGCGAGTTTCCGGCCCAAACACAAGGTAATCACCCGTCTTAAAACGTGCCTGATAATAGTGTTTTTGACCTTTTGTCTCCAGCGCATAGACGCTTTGCTCTGGTTTAAGATCTTCAATACTGCGATAGGTTTTAACATCTGCCCACTCGTGGTAATCCAGGCCAGCGCGTCGTAACTGTTTGTCTTCCAGTTTAAACCCCAGCGGTTCAATTAAATGCAAATAACAGCCGGTATTAGCGCACAGACGAATAATATTGCCAGTATTGGGCGGGATTTCAGGCTGGTAGAGTACGATATTAAACATTGTCACATTTAAGCACGTTCTTGCTTAGAAATAATCCGGTTTTTCACACCATATGAGAAACATGGCAACACTTATGCTATATAAGGTGTCATAATTATGACAAGTTTTTTGGGGAAGCTGGATGCAAGAGAATGAACAACATACAATAGCGGAAAATGCTGAGCCTTCAGCAAAACCACTTGCCCGTTTATTGCTGGTCGATGATGATCCTTTGATTATTGAAGGTTTGGGTTTTATGTTGCGCAAACAATATAATCTCATTACTGCCGAGTCACGCCACCAGGCAATACAGAAAGTTAATGAAGCTCAGGATCTGCCTGGTCTGGCATTGATTGATCTCGGTCTGCCGCCCTATCCTCATAAGCCGGATGAAGGTTTTGCCCTTATTCGTGAATTAATGTCATTGCAACCTAACATGAAAGTATTGGTGCTATCGGGTCAGGATAATGACGTAAATATACAACATGCGCTTACTATTGGTGCGGTTGATTTTATTGCCAAACCGGCAGAACCCGAATTGTTGATGGCACGATTACGGCATCATCAACGCCTTCACGAAATTGATCAGCAGCGTGATGCGCAAAAAACAGTATCGATTATTGGTGATAGTGTTGCCATGCAAATGGTGAACAATCAGATTTCTCAATTTGCCGACTCGCCTTTCCCGGTATTGCTTGAAGGCGCATCGGGCACGGGTAAAGAGCTGGTTGCCCGCGCATTACACGAAAACAGTAAACGCAGTGGTGAGCCTTACATGGCGATTAACTGTGCAGCGATTGCACCGGATTTACTGGAGGCACAATTATTTGGTCATGCCAAAGGTGCGTTTACCGGCGCGACACAGGCGCATAAAGGTTTTTTTATGGAGGTGGGTAAAGGCACCCTGCTACTGGATGAAATTGGTGAGCTACCGTTGGCGTTGCAGGGCAAACTGCTACGCGTTATTGAAAATGGCGAGTTTTATCGCGTTGGTGAAACCAGAGAGCTGCATTCACAGGCGAGAATATTGGCGGCAACCAACAAAAACCTGTCCGAAGAAGTGAGAAACGGAGGTTTCAGAAATGACTTGTATCACCGCTTAAGCATCCTGAATATTAATCTGCCAGCACTCAGTTTAAGGGGTGATGATGTCTTTTTGTTGCTAAACACTTTTATTGAAGCCTATGCCGATACGGTATCGCCCTTTGTGCTGGATGAAAGTGCCAGAGAGCTTTGGCAGCAGTATGATTACCCCGGCAACGTGCGTGAGTTAAGGAACATCGTTATCCGCCTCGGTACAAAATACCCCGGCCAAAGCGTTAATAAAGCACAATTAATGGATGAACTGGAGACTCAGTTGTCGGCCACCGAACTAGTAGAAAATGTGACTTCAGTAAGTGATGAGATGATTATGCAGAAAATTCATGCTGATGAGTTTGATCTGGATAAGCTGATCGATGAGATTGAAAGTCGCAGTATTCGTATTGCTCTGGAAATGAACGATAACAATGTCAGTAAAGCAGCAAGTGCATTAAAGATTAACCGTACAACACTATATAGTCGTGTACAAAAACATGGTGCCTAGGAGCTTGTCCGAGAATAGAGAACCTACTGCAGAAAAGCTGAATTTGGCCAGATTCTTTCATTATTTTCGTTAAATATACCTATATTCGCCTCAAATAATGAAAAAATCTGACTCAAATCAGCTTCCCCTCGCTACGATTTCTATTTTCGGACAAGCTCCTAGGAGGCTGTGCGAAAATGCAACAACGCAAAAATGGATAGATGGGTAGCTAATGTACCAGGAGCATTTTGGTCTAAACCGCCCGCCTTTTAAAATCACCCCGGATACCAGCCTGTTTTTTGAAGGCAGTCAGCGTGGTGCTGCCTTAGAGGCACTGATGTATGCCATTAACAGTGGCGAAGGCATCATCAAAGTTGTCGGTGAGGTTGGCAGCGGTAAAACCATGCTGTGCCGCATGTTAGAAGTCAGGTTGTCCAGCAATATTGATGTCATTTACATCGCCAATCCAAGCCTGTCTCCCGACAATATTTTGCATGTCATTGCGCATGAATTGCATCTCGCTGTACTCGATGGCAATGGCGAGATGAGTAAAGTGAATGTCATGCAGCAGATACAGACACACCTATTAAAAAAACATGCTGATAATCGGCAGGTGGTATTGTTTGTTGAAGAAGCGCAGAGTATGCCAATCGAAACGCTGGAAGAGATTCGGCTGTTAAGCAATCTGGAAACAGATGAACACAAATTATTACAGATGGTATTGTTTGGTCAGCCGGAACTGGATGAAAAGCTTTCGCAGCCGGGCATACGTCAGTTAAAAGAACGTATTACCCATAGTTTTAACTTATCACCGTTTCCGCCGGATGACACCTTGCGGTATCTGAATTTTCGTTTACGTGCAGTTGGTTATAAAGGGCCGGACGTATTTAATAAAAAAACAGCAGGCGTGGTAAAAAAATATTCAGATGGTTTAACACGGCGCATTAATATTCTTGCCGACAAATCATTAATGGCAGCATTTTCAGAAGGTAGTCATACCGTCACTTCGGCACATATAAAGTCAGCCGCACGGGATAGCGAATTTAAAAAAACCGGACATAAAATCAGCCAGAATAAGAATGCTTTATATCTTACCGGTGGTTTTGTTTTGCTGGTTGCAGCGTTAATCACCGGTTATTACATGGGGAGCCAAAATTCGGAAGATAATATATTTCAGAGGATGGCAGGTGGCGGGAAAATACAGGCGCAGGGAAGCGACATAGAAAGCGGTGAGATAAGTCGGATTGAGCCTGGTGACCAGGAAAAGTTGGCAGAACTTCGTACCGCAGAACCAGAGCCAGTAGAGCAAACAGTGGTGACTAACACGCAACCGGCAGTAGACTTGCTGCCAGCAATGAAGTCACAAAACCTGTCTCCAAAAAATAATAGTAGAACGAATAGTGCTGTCCCCGGTGCGTTAACAGAGCGCCTGAAAAAAACAAAACAATGGCTGGTGGCAGCAGACGATAGTCATTTTAGTATTCAGCTGTTTATGGCACGCACTGGTGATGCCGATAAAGTTGAGGCATTTTTACTGGACGCTCCAGCAACGCTTGATTTTTCAAAGATTTACATCTATGAAACAGTAATAAACGGGCGTGCCTGGTACAGTGTACTGTACAATAATTTTGTGACTCGGGATAAGGCCATTGAAACGCTGGATGCGCTACCTTCTTCTTTAAAAGCAAGCGAGCCTTATATCCGCCGTATCAGTGCTTTAAAAAAAGCATGATAAAAGTTAGCGTAAAGGTAAACAAGAACCTATTTTGATTACTTTAGAGATGCCCTTTAGTTAAGCCTGACGGCAAACCATAAAATGATAAAAATAAAAAAACCTGGATTTAGTAAACAAGTTCTACAAACCAGTTTGTTAATCGCAACGACTGTTTTTATTGTTGCCTGTGGTGCAACTAATCCACCGACAATTTCAGAAGGTCATATCAAATCAAAAGTTGATGCGGGCACTGATGAGGGCATGGGAACAAAAAAAAATATTCCGTTGCATGTTACCCGAGTACCGGTTTTGCCACGCCCGGGTCAACGTGAAAAACTGGAAACCTACACGGTTGTCGTCAATCAGGTGCCGATACGTGAATTATTGTTTTCCATGGCGAGAGATGCCGAGCTGAACCTGGATATTGATAACAATATCAAAGGTAAGATCACGATGAATGCGATTGATCAGACCCTGCCGAAGATTTTAGATCGCATTGCGTCACAGACCGATATTGTTTATTTTGTTGAGGGTAACACCTTGAAGGTAATGGCAGATAAGCCGTATCTGCACATCTACAATATTAATTATTTAAACATAACACGTTCGAGTAGTGGAAAAGTAAGTATCTCAACCGAGATCGGTGCGACCAGTACCGGCATACAAAACACAGGAGGTGGCGGTGGGGGAGACAGCGGCGGTGGCGACAATAAAGCCAGTTCGGAAATTGAAAATAAAAGCATTAATGATTTCTGGTCAACCATCACACGCAATATTGTAGGCATATTGGATGAGGACATAAAGGCCAGCTCTTCCCGGCTGACAACGGGGAATAATATTATTGTTAACCGCGAAGCAGGCATTATTGCCATCCGTGCTACCGCGAAGAAACATAAAATAATGCAGAAATTTATAGACCGGGTTGTTGGCAATGTACAACGCCAGGTTTTAATAGAAGCCACTATTGCTGAAGTGCGTTTAAGTGATCATTATCAGGCCGGTATAGACTGGTCGCTTATTAGTGAAACCACAACAGTCGGTGGTCAAACAGTGCTAAGCAAAGGCGGTATACAGGATGTTATCGGTGGCAGTTTGGGTGCTTCACCCTTTTTTCAGTTAGCGACAAGCGGAAGCATTAATGGTAATCCGCTGAACATTACTCTAAAAGCATTAGAAACCTTTGGTGATGTCAAAGTATTATCAAGTCCCAAAGTCATGGCCTTGAACAATCAGACGGCGATATTAAAAGTGGTCGATAATGAAGTGTATTTTACCACCAATGTTGAAGTTGACTCAGGTTCGGTTAATCAAAATTCGACGGTGGTGATTGATACCGATATTAATACCGTTCCGGTTGGTATTGTGATGGCGGTCACCCCTTATATTGATGAGCAACAAGTGGTTACCTTAAATGTGCGACCTACCATCACCCGAATTATACGTTTTGTTAATGACCCGAATCCGCTACTGGCGGAGCAGGGTGTGGTTAGCCAGATACCCGTTATTCAAGTCCGGGAAATTGAAACCATGTTGAAAATTAATAGTGGAGAAACCGCTGTTATCGGTGGTTTGATGCAGGATCAAATCAATAAAGAGAATCGCGGCGTGCCAATACTGTCCAGTATTCCCTTCATAGGTGCTCTGTTTTCCTATACCGAGGAAGAATTTATTAAGTCTGAACTGGTTATATTTATTCGCCCGGTGGTCATGGAACAGGCCAGCCTTGATGGTGATTTAGCAGATTATAAAAAATATTTGTTAGAAGATCTACAGCAGAAAACCTCAAGTAAACTCGCTGTAGAATAACGAAAAAAACCATGAGTTTATTATAGTGAGCTTACTACTGGATGCCCTGAAAAAAGCGGCAAATGATAAACAAAAAGCATTGCAGCTTGAACAGGCAGGTTCGGGTGAAACAAACCAAAGCACATCAATATCTGACCAGCAAAATGTTCAAGCCACAGCAAGTGATGAGGTGGCTTATGAAACAACTCTGGCAACTAAAGAATTGAGTTTACAGGGCATCGATGATGCCCTGGAAGACGATGAATCAATAATACCTGATGAGGAAAACAGCGATAACCATGTAGAGAAAAGCCATTTAAACGATGACATCAATGACGGACAAAGTGTCGCAACGGAAGCGTTAACTTTAGAGCGGCGCGAAACTAAAAATAATTCAGATGTGCAGCCGTTAACACTGTCAGATGAAGCCTTAACCATGCTGATATATAAAACCAACCGATCTGTAAAACGAGGTAGACGATTGTTTGTTTTTGCTGTTTTAACGTTTAGTTTACTAATCCTGGCATCTGGCGGTACGTTTTATTATATGGGTCTACAGGAAGAAATTAGCGTGTTAGAGCGCAAGCACCGAATTGCAATGCAGTCGATGCGTTTAAAGACCAGCGATGAAAATATACCAGCGAAATCAGAAATTATTCGTAACCTGGTGAGTGAAACAAGTTTTAATGAAAAAGTGCAGCACACTAAGCAGCAACTTTCCGGGCAACTCCCTTCTGAGCCAAAAATAGACAGTAAAAACGCCAGTCAGGCAGCAACCATTGTGCCGCAGAAAGTCAACACAAAAGCAACCAATACGGCATCAGCTAATACTGCGTCAACCAAAGCACAGGCAGTGAAAAACACAGTAGCGACTTTATCAATACAAAAAACGAAAAAGACGGATCCTGTTGGAGAAAAACTTGAAGCAGCCTGGTTAGCTTATGAAAGTGCTCGATATGATGAAGCAGCAACATTATATAAGTCTGTTTTATCTTTTGAAGAAAATAATCGCGATGCATTATTAGGTTTGGGCGCGATAGCTGTCATCGAAAAAGATGTTGCAGTTGCAAAAAATATTTATTTAAAATTATTAGAAATGGATCCTCGTGATCCGATTGCGATAGCTGCTTTGGCGAGTTTACATGACCGACAATTTACACTTGCAGATAAAGACTATCTATTGTCTGCGCTAAAGAAGAGCCCGAATGTGCATCATCTTAATTTTGCGTTAGGCAATATTTATGCCCAGCAGAATAACTGGAAATCTGCACAACGCTATTATTTTAATGCCTGGCAACATAATAATGAAAGTGCAGATTATGTTTTTAATCTGGCGGTGAGCATGGATCAATTAGGCAAGCAACGCCAGGCGTTAAAGTTTTATGAAGACAGTCTGCTTAAATCTAAAAACAAACAGCCGGGTTCCTCACGGCTAAGTTTTTCACGCCAGGCGGTGAAAAAGCGCATCAGTGAATTGTCTGAGTCCAGATCGATAGAAGCAGCCGGTGAAAGTAACTGATGAAAGCACCCACCGTCATTAACGTGAAAAAAAAGCTAGGTCAGCAGTTGCTGAGCAAAGGTTTAATATCGATTGATCAGCTTGATATTGCCTTAACCGAACAGAAAAAAAACCACCGTCTGTTAGGTGAAGTACTGGTTGCTTTAGGCTTCGTTTCTGAATCCGTCATGCGTGATGCAATCAGTCAGGTGTTGGGTATAGCCAGTGTTGACCTGACCAATGTGGTTCCCGATAAGGCCGCGCTAGACCTGATTAAAAAAGAAACGGCAATACGCTATACCGTGGTGCCGGTCAGTTTCGATGAAGACCATCAGAAATTAAGTATTGCGATGAAAAATGCATCTGACTTAATGATACTCGATAGAGTGCATGCGCTGGTTGGGCGAAAAATTGAACTTGTCCCCATGGTGGCAAGTGAAAGCGAAATTAAAAAAGCGGTTGACCAGTTTTATGGTTATGAATTATCGGTTGATGGCATATTGCACGAAATTGAAACAGGGGAAATTGACTACCATAGTCTCGATGCAACAGAGTCAGAGTACAGTCAACCGCTGGTGCGTCTGGTGGATGCGATTTTAGCCGATGCGGTAAAACGTGAAGCATCGGATATTCACTTTGAACCGGAAGAAGGTTTCCTGCGATTGCGTTATCGTATTGATGGCTGAATTCGTATAATAAGTGCATAACCTCTGAGTAGCTGAGCATACACCCTGTC
>CAZALW010000126.1:0-8705 GCA_964485705.1 uncultured Thiotrichaceae bacterium | reverse complement strand
TGGTGGTTCCAGCATTGGTCCGTATGCAAATGATGCCGATGATAAATCTTTTGTTTATCCACATCCGATACCAGAAGTAGAGTATCAGGGTGAAGCATCAGGCAATGCTGTCATTATTATCATAGATGCCGGTCAAACCCTTGACATAGTTTTTTCTATTACCGGCAATGATTCGGTGTTAGTCAACCCGCCTGCAGAATCCTCCGGCTCATCTGGAAAAACATCTTATATAACACTGTTGGTGCTGCTGAGTTTTTTATTTATGTCGCGTTTTTCCGCTATACCAGCAACAGTCAAGCTGTGTTCTTCAACTACTGCTAAAACGCATTAGTTGTAGGTCGTACCTCACCCCAACCTACGAGCTGACACATTGTACCGCTATACAATTAGCAATTAAACCGTACTCTCCAGATATACTGAAGTAGCGATAAATTTTATAAAATCATCATTCACCAAAGGTGCACTCACATAATAACCCTGTACGGTTTCAACACCGCGCTGACTTAAAAACTCATATTGCTGTTTGTTTTCTACACCTTCACCAATAATACTCAAACCCAGGCTATGTGCCATGGCGATAATGGCATCACACAAAGCGCGATCATCCGGGTCGTCAGCAATATCTTTAATAAACATTCTGTCAATTTTTAGCACATCAAAAGGGAACCGTTTTAAATAACTGAGTGAAGAATAGCCGGTGCCAAAATCATCTATCGACAGACGAATACCCATTTCTTTAAATTGGTTTAATATCGCAATCACATGTGGTACATCTTTCATTATAAGGCGTTCGGTTATTTCAAGTTCCAGGCATGAGCCTGGCAAACCATGGCGTTTTAAACTATCGGCAATTTTTTTAACCACGTCTTTGCCTCTAAATTGACGGCTGGATAAATTGATTGCGATATAAAAATCCTGATGGTCCGAATGTTCTCGCCATTTTTTAACATCGGCGAGGGCGGTGTCTAATACCCAGTCGCCAATCTCAACGATCAAACCGCTCTCTTCAGCAAGCGGTACAAATTCCTCCGGTGAAACCAGGCCTAATTCTTCATCCTGCCAGCGTATTAATGCTTCAGCAGCAATAATATTCTCTGTGCTGACATCTATTAAAGGCTGATACTGTAGATGGAAGTCGCCGTTTTCCAGTGCGCGTCGTAATTTGCTGTCGATCTCAACACGTTTCATTAATACGTCACCCATTTCCGGGGTAAACACTTCGAAGGTATTACGCCCCTTGCGTTTGCTTCTATACATTGCGGTATCGGCATTTCTCAATAACACATGCGGGTCGTCACCATCGCGAGGAAAAATGGCGATGCCAATACTTGCGGTTACCGAAAATTCCATATCTTGTATAACACAGGGTTTTGCAACTCGCCGTAAAATATCGGTTGCTTTGAGTTGTATGTTTTCTTCAAAAGATTGCACCCCATTGTCGTTACCGTTATTATTCTCCAACAGCATAATTAAAAATTCATCACCACCCAGGCGTGCCACGGTATCAAAATTACGTACGCAAGCTTTTAATCTGCCCGCCATGTAGGTTAAAAACTCGTCTCCTGCACTGTGTCCCAGAGTATCATTTATATTTTTAAAATGATCAAAGTCCATGTATAACAGTGCCAGTTTTTCTTTTTCTCGAATAGCATTAACAATCGCCTGTTGAATGCGATCGTATGCCAGTGTGCGGTTGGGTAAGTTGGTTAACTTGTCGTAGCTTGCCTGATATAACAGGCGCTCTTCATAATCTTTGCGCATTGAAATATCTTCTTTAATCGCAAGATAATGTGTGCTTTTATTTTCATTGTTTTTGATCGCTGATAGAGTGACATTCTCCCAGAATAACTCACCATTTTTCTTTTTATTATAAAGCTCACCGGTCCATGACTTGCCGGACGTAATCGCCTTCCACATATTCTTGAACTGTATCTCCGGGCTACGGCCTGATTTAAAGATACGTGGATTTTGCCCTATTAATTCCTGCTCTTTATAACCGGTTATTTTACAAAGTTGCGGGTTAACATATTCTATGGTGCCATCAAGATCGGTAATGATGACGGATACCGGGCTTTGTTCAATCGCCTGTGATAATTTATTTAAGTTTTCAGCGGTAAGCTTGTGGCTGCCCACTTCATCTTCTAAGTCAATAATTAAATGATTAATGCTTGTTGTCATTTTATTAAATGCTTTTGCCAGATCACCTATTTCGTCATTTGCTTCCACTTTTGCTTTTACTGAAAGATTACCTTTGGTTATGGTCTCAACCACAGTGGTTAGACGTTTAACGGGCCCTAATAATAACCTGGTGGCGACCATCACAATCAACGCCACAATCAGGACGATAACCACGACCACGAATAATGCGTTTTGCATCTGAGTGACTACGGGTTCCAAAAATACATCCTGTGGTAAAGAGACAATAATCGTCCATGGTGCAGTTTTTAGTTTCAGTACTGCGGAAGAAAATATTGCTGTACCCAGGCCATAAAACGGTGTTTCTATTATGGGATTGCTGACACTGGCCAGCTTGATTTTACTGGACCATGCCGGCTGCTCAACAAAAGTGGATGTGATATTTTTTGGCAGGCGTTTATTGTGTTTTAGTTTTTCAAGGGTAGATTTATCAATTTCACTTGCCAGCGTGTATTTCAGGCTAGGATGTCTGCCATGAACCAGACGCAGGTTATTTTCATCCAGCAGAACAGCGAATGAGCCACGTCCAACCATACCTTTGGTGCGGTCAAATAATGTAGTAAGCACCGTGGCATTATATTTAGCCCTTAACACACCTATAAATTTACCAGACAGGTCATTGATAGCACTACTGAAGACAATGGTGGAGCGTTTTTCATCAAAAATGATGGGTGATCGGAAACCGTTTAATCCCGTTTTGCTTGCACCATCTACCAGGGTTTTGGCAAAAACACTAAAATACTTCTGATGGCTTTCATCCGTACCTGTGTTTTCTGGGGTCGTATCCAGAATATTGATGCCCTGCGCGTTCAATATGGCGTAAGAATAAATAACATTGTCATCCCGGGACTGCAGTGCACGTAAAATTTCCAGTAAGGCATGGCGATTATACGGTGGCTCCGCTTGCCTGCTTATAAAATAATTAATTGCGGGCAGGACTGCTTCTGTACTTAAAAACTGAGTGTTCTGCTGATTAAACTGGTCAAGCCTGTCGGCATAAGTTCTCGCCACAGAACTCAGGGACTTATTTGCAGTCTCTGTAAGATTCTGCCGCATAATGTAGCTATTCAGTAATACCAGGATTGTTAGCGAGCTTAATAAAATAACCATAAAAGCAGTGACAAGCTTGGCTCGCAGGCTATATTGTCTGGCAACAAATATGCCGACAATCAACAGCAACATACCGCTGACGATTAAGAAACCTGCAATTTCTAGTAACACGTTTTTATACCCGCTCGAAAATCATAAGTTGTTCATCTATTTTGTTGTTAGGGCTTGTTAAGAAATAAATGTTACATATTGCTTGTCTTTTTGTCCGTCTTCTGCGTTACGACAAAGGTTGCGTAGAATAACTATGCACCCTTTGTCGTGTCTTGAATACGAACAAAAATCCAGCGCAATATGTAACATTTATTTCTTAACAAGCCCTTAGTATTAGAATAACCTTGTCACCTTCTAAATTCTATTATTATTCATAAATTATTGATGACAAATTCTACTGTACCCTCTGAGTTATATGGCAACTGGTTATCCACTCTCTCAGCAGAACAGGTGGCCGGTGATTGTCTGAGCATTTCTGAGCCATTACTGTCAGCGCAAGGTATTCATTATATCGAACGGCGACCACAGGAGGCTGGACGTTGCGTTATCGTTAAAGTATACAACGATAAAGTAAAAGATATTTTGCCTGCTCCCTTTAGTGCACGGTCACGAGTGCATGAGTACGGTGGAGGTTGTTATTGCATTACTGAAAAGCAGGTGTTTTTTGTTAATGATAGTGATCAGGATATTTATTGTTTAACAAATCGTCAGCTCAGGCGCGTCACTAGCGCAGCAGACCAGCGTTTTGCCGATTTTTTTTATGACAAAAAACATCACCGGCTTATTGCTATCTGCGAAACCCATAAGTGCGATCAGGTGATAAATAGCATTGTAAGTATTGATGTTAACACTGGCAGCGTGGTTATCCTTGAGCAAGGTTATGACTTCTACGCCAGCCCCCGATTAAATGCGCATGGCAATCAGTTGTGCTGGCAAAGCTGGAATCATCCTAATATGCCCTGGGATGGCAATGAGTTATGGCTGGCTGATATGAATGATGCAGGCCAGATTGAAAACAAAAAACATATTGCAGGTGCAGGTAATGTTTCCGTGTTTCAACCGCAGTGGTCACCAAATGGCATTTTACATTATATTTCAGACGCTAGCGGCTGGTGGCATTTATATCGTTATATTGAAGATAACCCTGCTACGAAAAAACGCGTTGGTAGAATAACCCGGTTGACTGAAGGCAAAAAAGAACTGGGTTTGCCACAGTGGGTATTCGCGCAATCAAGTTATGCTTTCATTGATGAAAACCGCATTATCTGCTGTTATCAGTCACAAGGTCAGGCAACACTGGCACTGCTTTGCACTGCTGAAGATGCGTCTGAAGAAACAGGTGAGGCGGTTATAGAAAAAGCCGCGCTGACAACAATCAGCACACCGTGGCAGGAGTTTAGTTCGATTAAAGCAGTAAATAACCGACTGTGCTTTATTGCGGCATCCAGTGCCGATTTTCCGCAGCTGATTTTAGCGACCTTATCTGAAACATTCAGTGGCCGTAATCCAGTATTCCTGACCACTTCTGTTATTAAATCCTCATGTCAGTTGGCGCTCGCTAAAGAATGCTATTCGCAGGCACAAAGTTTGACCTTTACTAATCGACACAAACAAAAGGTATACGCTAATTACTACCCGCCAGCTAATTCTGATTATCAAAGCCATAAAAATAACAATGCTGAAGGCAATGCTCCGCCATTGATTGTCGTTTGCCATGGTGGTCCAACGGGTCAGGCCAGCGCAGCACTTGATGCTAAAAAACAATTCTGGACTTCTCGCGGTTTTGCTTTGCTTGATGTTAACTATAGTGGCAGCACGGGTTATGGCAGAGAGTACCGTGAGCGCCTTACCGGGAAATTTGGGAAACCTGGAAAGTGGGGTCTGCTGGATGTGCAGGATTGTTGTGATGCTGCTTTGTACGCGGTAGCACAAGGGCTGGCCAACAAAAATCAACTCATCATCCGTGGTAGTAGTGCAGGTGGTTACACGGTACTGTGTGCGCTCACTTTTGAAAAAGTATTTGCTGCTGGTGCAAGTTATTACGGTATTGCTGAATTAAGCAGCCTGGCAAGTGATACGCATAAATTTGAATCGCGTTATCTGGATCGACTGATTGCGCCTTATCCAGAGTGTGAATTGTTGTATCAGCAGCGCTCGCCCATTTATAGTAGTGCGCAACTGAACTGTCCGGTGATATTTTTTCAGGGCTTGGACGATCGTGTTGTGCCCAAAGAGCAGGCAGAAAAAATGTTTGAGGCATTGGATAAAAAAGGTCTGGCTGTTGCAGTGCAATATTATGAAGGCGAACAGCATGGTTTTAGAAAAGCAGAAACCATTGTTCAATCACTGGAAAATGAACTAAGTTTTTATCAATGGGTTTTTAATTTAAAAGCAAAAGAGGAAATTTGTTTTCAAGGTGATATTGAATTGAGAAATATTTAATCGATTGATTAATCCACAAATAAGGTCAAAAACTTAGTCCATCCTTAGGTTCGTGAACGGTACATGGATGTACCGTTCACGAACCTAAGGATGGACTAATGTTTTTTTAAAAATAATTAACAATATACGAATCATTACTCTGTTTAATAATATCGCCGTAGTGGGTTTTAAATTCGCCCTGTTTTTTATCCTGATAGTAGCGTTTCAAGGTTTCATCGATGACATGAAAGGCAATATTCTGCCATGGGACTTCATGCTCAGTGACTAATGCAACGTCTAGACTTTCTTCACCTGCGCTAGCCTGACCATTAATAAGATCGCCTCGATACATGGTATATAGCTGGTTAATATGGGCAATGCTGAAAACACAAAATAGCTGCATATTTTCTACTCTGGCATTGGCTTCTTCAGCCGTTTCTCTTGCTGCTCCCTGCATATTGGTTTCTTCATTTTCCATAAATCCGGCAGGCAAGGTCCATAGCCCATGTTTTGGTTCAATGGCGCGTTGACATAATAAAATTTTATCCTGCCACTGGGCGATGCAACCGGTAACAATTTTCGGGTTCTGGTAATGTATGGTGTGACAGCTTGAGCACACATAACGTGAACGATTGTCGCCATCCGGAATAACAAAGCTGACTTTTTCGCCGCAGGCGGAACAATAATTCACATTAGCTATCCTCTAAACATGGCTAAAAACGTAACCTAAAAATCCTACAACAAGCTGAAAACGCTGACTTTATTCGTCATTAAATTTCAGGCAAGAATATCTGGAATAAGCATGTCTTCCAGTTTTAAAATAATGTCTTTAAGTTTTAGTTTGCGTTTTTTAAATCGTTTAAGCTGCAATTCTTCGACATCAGGCGACGATAGTAGGCGATGTATCACATCATCAAGATCACGGTGTTCCTGTTTTAACTCAAACAGCCGTTGCTCAAGTTTGTGTTTTTCTTCAGTCGTTAATTGTTGTTGCATCGTTGCTCCAGGGTATGCTGACACCATAATACTGCAAAATTGGCCTTGCATTCTTTTTTTATGCGGCTATAATTCTAAATATGTCGAATTATAGAATTAACGGATCTGTTCAGCTTGTTGATATATTTAAAGCACTGGCGAATGATAATCGCTTGAAAATATACAACATCCTGACCAACTGCTGCACGCCTGGTACTGACTGTGTCAGCGATGAGGTGTTCAGTTGTTGCGTTGGCGACCTTGATTCGCAACTTGATATTGCCGCTTCCACCCTGTCGCATCATTTAAAAGAGCTTCATCGTGCTGGATTAATTCATATGAAACGTGACGGCAAACAGGTTTTTTGTTCGATTAATACCGATACAATGAAACAGTTACAACAGCTTTTTTCTTAACTTCTAATAGACAGAGAACAATAATGACGCAAACAGCGAATTCGGCAACCAGTCCGGCAACAAGTCAGGCATCACAACAAAAGCAGGCAGATGAAATACGCCAGAATGTGCGCGAAAGTTATGCCGAAGTCGCACAGGCGAGCAATAACGGTAGCAGCTGTGGGGCGGGGGTTAGCTGTTGCGGGGTTTCAGATGATGCGGCAATAAACACACTGGTTTCAACCCGATTAGGTTACAGTGATGATGATCTGGAAAATGTGCCTGAAGGTGCTGACATGGGGCTGGGTTGCGGCAATCCACGTGCTATCGCCAGCATTAAAACAGGTGAAACCATACTCGACCTGGGTAGTGGTGGTGGTTTTGACTGTTTTCTGGCGGCAGCCCAGACGGGCGAGACCGGGTTTGTGATTGGCATTGATATGACACCCACAATGATTTCGAAAGCACGAAATAACGCACTAAAAGGAAAATACAATCACGTTGAATTTCGCCTCGGTGAGATTGAACATATGCCAGTGGCAAATGATGTTGTTGATGTCATTATTTCCAACTGTGTTATCAACCTGTCGCCTGATAAACATCAGGTGTTTAGTGAAGCCTTCAGAGTTTTAAAACCGGGTGGTCGATTAGCTATATCGGATATTGTTGCCAGCGCCGAGCTGCCAGAAGAAATGAAAAGTGATCTGGCTTTATATTCAGGTTGCATGGCTGGCGCATCACCAATTACTGAATTACAGACTATATTAAAAGACAGCGGTTTTGAGCAAATCAATATCGCAGCCAAAGATGAGTCCAAAGACTTTATTAAAGACTGGGCACCGGGACGTGGTGTGGAGGAATATGTGTTATCGGCGACTATTGAGGCGGTTAAACCTGGCGGTGATAGTTGCGGTGGAAGCTGTTGTTAATTAGACACATCTGCACGAAGATAAAAAAATTAGTCCGGACTGATTTTTCTTTATTTCGCCGAAAATTATTTTTTCTCAAAATCCAGCGATGCTGAATTAATACAATAACGCAGCCCTGTCGGTTGCGGGCCGTCTTCAAACACGTGCCCCAAATGTGCTTCACACTTAGAGCATCGTACTTCAACGCGAACCATGCCGTGAGTAGAGTCTTTGATTTCCTCTAATGCAATGCCATCTTTAGGCTGATAAAAACTAGGCCAGCCCGAACCAGAGTCATATTTTTCAACCGAAGAAAACAGCTGTTCACCACAGCAAATACAACGATAAACACCTGCCTTTTTATTATTATAATATTCACCGGAGAACGCGGCTTCAGTTCCCGCTTCGCGAGTAACGCGATACTGTTCGTTACTTAACTGCTGTTTCCACTGTTCTTCTGTTTTTAAAAATTTTTCACTTTTCGTTTTTCATTTTTCATTGTATTTTCAGCACTGTTCCCATGGCAAATCATGATAACGCCAGCCACCTAGAGTGCTACGTTGATGGTTGTCATCAAGCTTTCCTTCAAACCCCTCGTCAATGTGGCAGACATTTTTTATGCCGGCGTCGCTAAGTAGCTTACCGGCTTCATCTGATCGATTGCCACTGCGGCAAATCAAAATAATGGGCGTATCATCAGTAGATTCTT
>CAZALW010000125.1:0-8707 GCA_964485705.1 uncultured Thiotrichaceae bacterium | reverse complement strand
ATATGTGCGTATTTAAATAAGATATAGTTAGCTCTGATGAGCCGACCTGATGACCTTGATAGGCCATAAGTCATTGCCGATAAGTATTACAAAAACTATCCGCAAACCACCATCGATGAACAACTATATCGCTCGTTTTCGCTAAGCTTTTGTTAGCGCGGGCGTTTTATACCATAACCAGACAAAATAAACAACGATATTTAAACAGGACAATACCGCCAATCTTACGGTAAACAGTTGATTTTAAACGAATAAACCAACATGACGATATTAATAAAAAATGCACAGGAAATAGAAATAATGCGTGTTGCCGGACGACTCGCTGGTGAAGTCCTGCAAATGATACGACCGCATGTAAAAGCCGGTATTACCACTAATCAACTTGACAAAATATGCCACGATTATATTGTCGATGTTCAGCAAGCCATCCCTGCGCCGCTGAATTACCATGGCTTTCCTAAATCCATCTGCACCTCGGTTAATCACCAGATATGCCACGGCATCCCGAGTGAAAAAAAATTGAAAAAAGGCGACATCATCAATATTGATATTACCGTGATTAAAGATGGTTACCATGGCGATACCAGCAAAATGTTTTTTGTTGGCGAACCACCGGTTCGCGCCAAACGTGTTAGCCAGGTTGCACACGAATGTTTGAAACTCGGCATTGATCTGGTTAAACCCGGCGCTTATCTGGGTGACATCGGGCAGGTTATCCAGCAACATGCTGAAGTAAACAACTTCTCCGTAGTAAGAGAATATTGTGGACACGGTATCGGCAAAGGTTTTCACGAAGACCCGCAGGTTTTACATTATGGACAGGCTGGTACCGGTGTAAAACTGGAGCCCGGCATGATTTTTACCATCGAACCGATGATAAATGCCGGTAAACGTCATGTTAAATTACTTAATGATAACTGGACCGTTGTCACCAAAGACCATAGCCCGTCAGCACAATGGGAACATACTATACTGGTTACTAATGAAGACCATCAGGTCTTAACACAATGCGAAGGTGATAAAATTTAATGACCATTGCCAAAGAAAAGGCTGAATTGAGCAATCCTGAATTTATCCGGCATGTTGCGGTGACTAACATGACAGCCGTCGATATGACAGCGATTAAAAAAATCGTTGATTTTGCATCGTTAAATAAACAGCTTGAAAATAATGCAATAGCGTTCCCGTCTGAGCTGATCAATCCTGCACTGATCAAACTGTTAAAAGATGCAGTTAACACTATTGATGACAGCTTAAAGGAATTATATCAACACGGCTCGGATGTCAATACCATTGTATGTGGTCGTTCATGGCTGATCGACCAGTTAATTGACTGCATCTATTCACATCTGTTTAAAGACATCACTCAGCAGATCGCACTTGTCGCTGTTGGCGGTTATGGGCGTGGCGAGTTACACCCAAAATCTGATATTGATTTGATGGTTTTATTAAAAGAAGAGGAAAATCAACACACCAAAGACCTGCTTGAAAAGTGCCTGATGCTGTTATGGGATATCCGTCTCGAAATTGGCCACAGTGTTCGCACCATTGAAGAGTGCGTTGAGGAGTCAAGTAAAGACATTACCGTGGCAACAAATATTATGGAAGCAAGGTTGCTGGCTGGAAGCAATGATTTGTTCATCACCATGAAAGACAAAACCAGCGCTGATCACATCTGGGATTCAAAATCCTTCTTTCAGACAAAACTTGAAGAACAAATTCAACGTAACGGAAAATACAATGACACTGCATACAATCTTGAACCCAATATAAAAGAAAGCCATGGTGGATTGCGTGACATTCAGATGATTGGCTGGGTAGCTAAACGACACTTTAATGCAAACAGTTTGTTTGGTCTGGTAACCCACGGCTTCCTTCTGGAAGATGAATTAAAAACATTAATTGATGGACAACACCTGCTATGGCGCATCCGCTGTAGCCTGCATTATCTTGCGGGACGCCGTGAAGACCGTTTGCTGTTTGATTATCAACGTGAGCTGGCAAACGAGTTTGGCTTTAAAGACGGCTCTAAAGACAAGCGCAACAATCCAAACAACGAAGCCATCGAACAGTTCATGCAGCAATACTATCGCACTGTAATCGAACTGGAACGTTTGAATGAAATGTTACTGCAACACTTTAGAGAAGTCATAATATATGCCGAGATTGATACCACTGCGGAAAAAATAAATAACAGTTTCCAGGTACGCAATGGTTATATTGAAACCACCAGCGAAAATATTTTTAAAAAAAACCCCTGTGCCATTCTTGAAATTTTTATCATTTTACAGGATTACCCTGAAATTCAGGGTGTGCGTGCAGCCACCATTCGCCAGATAAGACAGTACAAACATTTAATTGATGACAAATTCAGGCAATCACCTCGTGCGCATCACTTATTCATTAAAATAATGACAGGCTCTCGTGGTGTCACCCATGAATTAAGAAGAATGAACCGTTACGGCATACTCGCCGCTTATATACCTGCCTTTGATTCAATTGTCGGTAGAATGCAATACGACTTATTCCATGCTTATACCGTTGATCAGCACACATTGTTTGTCATTAGAAATATGCGTCGTTTATCGGTGCCGGATTATTGTCACGAATTTCCCTTGGCCAGCGGCATCTTTCAACACCTGGACAACCCCGGCTTATTGTATTTATCCGGTCTGTTTCACGATATAGCCAAAGGTCGCAAGGGCGATCATTCACAACTTGGCGCTATTGACGCAAAACAATTCTGTCAACAACATGGCTTAGCCGATAAAGATGGTGACCTTGTTAGCTGGTTAGTCAGCAGCCATTTAACCATGTCGATCACCGCACAACGAAAAGACATCAGCGACCCTGATATCATTTGCAACTTTGCCGAACAGGTAGAAACGCTGGAACGACTTGATTACCTTTATTTACTGACCATTTCAGATATACGCGCCACTAACCCAAAACAATGGAATGACTGGAAAGACAAATTACTCGGTGAGTTATATAACAAAACAGCGGCATGGCTAAACAAAGATTCTGAGTTAAAGAGCCTAAACAAACAAAGCAAACAACAAAGCAATAAAGAAAGTAATATATCTGAAATTCAAACGGCCAGTTTACGAAGACTTGAACGCCAGGGAATTGATTCGCACCAGGCAAGCGAGTTATGGGATACATTTAATACAGAATACTTTCAGAGCCATACCTACGGGCAAATCACATGGCATACTTCATTAATCATTGAAGCCGTGCAGCATCAGACTCTTAACAAACCACTTATACAAACACGCGTTCACGAGTCCAGCAACAGCATTCAATTACTGATTTACATGAAAGACAGAGAACACATCTTTTATGACGTGGTAACTGTATTAGGCAAAAGCGAAGTTGATATTGTCAATGCACAAATCATTAACGCAAGTAATGGTTATGCGCTACAAAGTTTTCGTTTAGCGCCACTAAATACAAACAATGACGAAATGTCGTTTGTGGCCTCACAAATTGTTCATCACCTGGAAGAAAACCTGAACGATAGCGCTGTCACGACACAAACATTAATCAGCGGCAGCAGCAAACATAAATATTTTTCATCCCCTACTGCAATTCGCTTTAAAAGTGCAAGCGATAACAAAACAACACTTTTATCTATTGAAACCATGGATCGAAGCGGTGTACTGGAGAATATCGCCAACACATTTGTCGATTGCAAAATCAAACTACTCAATGCAAGAATAACCACAGCAGGTGAAAAAGCCATCGACCGTTTTGTTATTAGCACCCCTGAAGATAAGGCGCTTTCAAAACAACAACAACAAACACTAAAACAACAATTAAAAGAAACGCTTTGAAGGAATAATTACGAATTACTAATTACGAATTACTAATTATTGGCTGGTGTTGTGTTTTTTGGTTTTTAATTAGTAATTCGTAATTAGTAATTAGTAATTAAATAAATCATGACTACAACCTTAGACCTCGCCAAACAACTTATCAGCATCCCATCCGTTACTCCTGACGATATGGGATGCCAAAAAATAATCGCCGACAGATTAAGCAATATAGGCTTTGAAATTGAAAATCTGCGCTACGGTGAAGTCGATAACTTATGGGCAAGATTTGGCACGCAGGCACCACTATTTGTTTTTGCCGGTCATACCGATGTAGTGCCGACCGGCCCGGTAGAACAATGGCATAACCATCCTTTTACCCCGACCATTGCAGATGATGTAATGACTGCACGCGGCACAGCAGACATGAAAAGCAGTATTGCAGCGATGGTCTGCGCTTGTGAGCGTTTTTTCAAGAATAAGAATAGTATCAATGGCTCTATCGCATTTTTAATCACTAGCGATGAAGAAGGCCCGGCAATAAACGGCACAGTAAAAGTCATTGAGTACCTGACAAACAATAATGAAAAAATCGACTGGTGTCTGGTTGGTGAGCCATCAAGCACCAGTACATTGGGTGATGTCATTAAAAATGGCCGACGCGGCTCACTCATCGGTGACTTAACCATCCATGGTGTACAAGGTCACATCGCCTACCCTCATCTGGCAAAAAATCCAATTCATTTATTTGCTGGTGCACTGCTGGATTTAACAAATGAAGTCTGGGACAACGGCAATTCTCATTTCCCTCCAACCAGTTTCCAGATTTCAAATATAAACGCTGGCACAGGTGCTAGCAATGTCATTCCCGGTGACTTAAGCGTTCAATTTAACTTACGTTTTTCTACCGAAATAACGCAGCAACAGATTAAACAACGTATTGAAAGCATACTCAACACACATGCACTGGACTACACCCTTGACTGGACACTTTCCGGTCTGCCTTTTTTAACCCCCGGTGGTGAACTGGTTAACGCCACACAACAGGCAATTAAAACCATATGTAATATAGACACAGAGCTATCCACCGCTGGTGGCACCTCGGATGGCCGCTTTATAGCACCAACAGGTGCTCAGGTAATCGAACTGGGCCCGGTAAACGAAAGCATTCACAAAATAAATGAAAACATCAATATAAAGCAGCTTGAAAAACTCACTGAGGTTTATACCGAAATATTAAATAATTTATTTAAGGGCACCTCTATTAATTGATTGCGCCCTTAATCCAGATGTCTCGTAGAATGGTAAGTTAAACGTAACTACACAGCATCATCAAAAAAGAAACAGATTCACCAGTAGTAGCACAGCGCTACTACTGGTGAAACATTTTTAACCAACCGTAAAAAATGAAACTCGCTGAGTAGTTACCATTAAACTAGTAATTACCTCATCTATGACTAGACTTGGCACAGTGCAGTTTCAACATATTGAAACCTTAAATAATAAAAAAATCACCACCACGGAGCAACTCGCATGAACCTGGAAAAAGTCATCTTCAGTTTTTTCATGATCCTCGCCCTTACGCTGAACTTCAGCTTTTTTTACGGCGACATAGACGACCCAACACATCACCATGTTTATGAACTCTATGCTGTGATAGTGATTAACCTGATCGCTACCTTAATGAAGTTTGGCGATAAATCACAAATGGGAGCAATGTTACTGGCAACCAGTCTGGTGGCTATGGTACAGCTCACCGCTGCCTCCATCGTCTGGGTTTATGCAGAACACATCGCGCAAACTGGATTAGCACCTGGCACGATGGCAACCATTGTCGCATTAAGTGGTGGTGCAATGTTAGCCAACATCATTTCCGTTATTCTACTCACCATAGAAGCTTCCATGTTTAAAAGATAAGCAGTCGAAACTCTCTAAACAACATTCAATATACAACTAAAAAATGAATGAAGTTACCTCATTAATTTTACGACGCATGCGTGCGCCGCTAATTTTAATTGTACTCGTATATAGCATTGCTATTTTAGGACTAACTTTAATACCGGGTGTTGATGACAACGGCAACACCTGGCACATGAGCATATTTCATGCTTTTTATTTTGTTAGTTACACTGCAACCACTATCGGTTTAGGTGAAATCCCCTACCCCCTGACAGAAGCCCAACGTTTATGGACCATTGTCATTATTTATATGACTGTCATCGCATGGTTCTATGCATTAGGAACGATTATTGCCCTTTTCCAGGATAAAAATTTTAAGGCAGCGGTAAAAGAATCTGCTTTCAAACGTGATGTTAAAAAGATTAGCAGACCCTATTATGTTGTCTGCGGTTACGGCCAAACAGGACAGGCAGTGGTTAATGCCTTATTGGAAGAAGGTTTTGGTGCGGTGGTGATTGAGCAAGAAGAAGATCTTAGTGAGCGAGGCTTAAATAATTTACTCGAATATGTGCCTAACCTTGTGGCTGATGTTTCAGACCCGGCAATATTAGAAATTGCCGGTGTCGACCTGGACAAATGTCGTGGTGTCATTGCCGTGACTGGCTCCGATGAAACCAATCTAAAAATCGCTATTAGCAGCAAATTATTACACCCCGATGTTACCGTTGTCTGCCGCTCTGAACATAAAGAACATGAAAACAACATGCTCTCATTCGGCACTGACCACATTATCAACCCTTTTGAAACCTTTGCTGAAGTATTCGGCATGGCATTACATTCGCCCTCCATGCATTTAATTTACGAATGGTTGACAGGCACACCGGGTACTTCATTGAGTTCACCTATCAATATAAAACCCGGTCACTGGGTTCTTTCCGGTTTTGGGCGCTTTGGTAAACAGCTCTATCATGAGCTGAATAAAAGAAACATTTTGGCCGTCATTATTGACCCTGATAAAGAGAAAAGAAATATATTTATTAACAACAGTCAGTCTAACGAACGGTTTATTATCGGCATAGGAACAGACGCAGATACCTTAACAAAAGCAGGAATCGACACTGCAGTGGGTGTTATTGCAGGCACAGAAAATGACTCCAATAATTTGTCCATTATTATGACTGCACGTCAATTAAATAAAACTATTTTTGTTGTTGGCCGCCAGAACTTTATAACAAATGAATTATTATATTCCAAAATAAATGAGCATTATCAGCAAGAAACCCACAAGGACAACGAAGAATTTATTCCGCTTGCTCACCTGACAATGCAAGCCAGTGAAGTTATCGCCAGAAAAATTCGTGCCATTTTAATTGCACCACTGTTAATTGATTTTTTTAATCTGGCATTAAACGAAGAACAGCAATGGGCAAACATTACCATTAGTCGTTTAAGCGCCATAATGGGCGATAAGCCGCCCTATATCTGGACAGTGCATATAGATAAAGATAAAACACCAGCTATCGCCCAGGCTTTGGGTTACGGTCGTAGCATTGAGTTAAAGCACATTACTCGCGACCCGGTAGATCACGACAAAAACCTCTGCTGCATGGCTTTATTATTAAAACGCGGCGATGATTGTTTTCTTTTGCCTGAAGACAACGCCGAATTAAAAGCCTTCGACCAGATACTTTTCTGTGGCTTACGCAAGGTAAAAAACACCATGTCGCACACACTCAGCGACTTAAGTATTCTTAATTATGTCATGACATCAAAAAACGAACCGCAATCCTATCTCTGGAAGAAACTAAGTCATCTCATGCAAAAACAGGATAGACGCTCTGCTTCACGCTAAAATAGACATAAAAGCTAAAAATTTAATTCATCCGACTCGTTAATAAGTTACAGTAATACTTTACTTATACAGTAATGTGATTAACATACACACAGCCAATATCGTCCTCGTGGCACAATTGGATAGCGCGATGCCCTCCTAAGGCGTAGGTTGCAGGTTCGAACCCTGCCGAGGACACCACACATCGTTTGGCATCATAGTTGTGCTCGAAGCTATTAAAAGCGAGTTAGAATGTGAGTCTTAATATGAATACGGCAAAGAGTCAATAGCTTGTACTATGCCGCCAGGAGGTTACGGCTTCAAGGCAAACTTAATCAGTTGTCCCCTGCATTAAATCTTTAAGTTCAGAAAGACTGATTTGAGCCACTTCAGCAAGAGCCTTTTTATCTGGCACCCACAGGCAGCGTTGTTTACATTCAATCAGCTCTCTCTGTCTTAATGACTGCAACACACGGTTAACATGTATAGAGGTCAATCCCAATGCATCGGCTATGTCTTCCTGAGTAATCGGAAAAGGCACGCAATCGTTGTTTGATGCATTAAGAGAGGCTTCGCGAAGAAACAGGCTTAATAGTAGAAAGGCGATTTTTGCTTCCGCAGAATGACTGGCTATACTGGTCAGCACAGAATGACAACGCTGAGTCGTCCTTTCTGTTATTGAACTAATAGCAAAAGCCAGTTCAGGTAAATCGGCTATTGTTTGCCGAAAACGCTCAATGGGAAAAGCACATAAAGTGGCTTCTGAAACGGCTATAGCAGAGTGATCAATAACCTTATTGTTACCTACTTTATAACACAAAAAATCACCGGGTAAGGCAAATCGGAGTATCTGCCTGTCTCCATTTTGCAGACCCTTGAACAGGATGATCCAGCCTTTGTATAATGTAAACGCTTTATCCGGGATATCACCTTCATGATACAGGTATTCGCCTGCATCAAAGACCTGCTGCGAAGAACGCAGCATACGCGCTTTATCAAGGTGTTTTAATTCTAATTCACCAAACATTGCAGTCGCTCGTATAGAGCAAGTTTTGCACGTAGGTAAATTTGTAGTATTAGTTTTCATGCCACTTTTCGTTTCCAGAGTCTGGCCAGAAAACGAAAGAAAACCAGATTACAGTGTCACCATTGCTTCCATCTG
>CAZALW010000124.1:0-8825 GCA_964485705.1 uncultured Thiotrichaceae bacterium | reverse complement strand
TGAAATTATCGGTAATCATTTTAGCAGCAGGCGCAGGTACACGAATGCGCTCATTAAAGCCAAAAGTTTTACACAAACTTGCTGGCTTACCTATGGTTGAGCATGTTTATAACGCCAGTAATAAACTGGGTGCCGAGCAGATTCAGGTGGTTTATGGCCACGGTGGCGATTTGTTAACGCAGCAGTGCAAACACTTTAATGTCAGGTGGTCGCTGCAAGCAGAGCAATTAGGCACAGCACATGCTGTGCAACAGGCAAGCTCAAATATAGATGATGACTCCATAGCACTTATTTTGTATGGTGACGTGCCTTTAACAAAAGTAGAAACATTAGAAACCTTAGTCAAAAAGGTCAGTAAAAATAATGTTTCTCTGTTGACAGTCAATCTTGATGACCCCACAGGTTATGGCCGCATTGTTAGAGAGCGTAAAGAAACCAGTAACAAAGTTATTGGTATCACCGAGCACAAAGATGCCTCTGATGAAATTAAAAAGATAAAAGAAGTCAACACCGGAATACTTGCATTAAGAGCCGCTTATCTCAACGAATGTCTGGACAAAATAGACAATAACAATGTACAGGGTGAATACTATTTAACCGATATTATTGCTCTGGCGGTGAATGATGGCAATGAAATATTCACTACGCAAGTAGAGCACAGTTATGAAGTTGAAGGTATCAATGATAGAAAACAACTGGCTAAACTGGAACGAATTTTCCAACATGGTATTGCAGAAAAGTTGTTAAGCGAAGGCACCAGTCTTGCCGATCCACAAAGAATAGATGTGCGCGGTGACTTAAGCGTGGAAAGTGACAGCTTTATTGATATTAACTGTGTGTTCGAGGGTAAGGTTAACCTGGGTACAGGAGTGACAATCGGCGCAGGTTGTGTGATAAAAAACACAACGATTGGCGATGACTGCATCATCAAGCCCTATTCCGTCATAGAAAATGCCATTATCGATAAACGCACAGAAGTCGGTCCTTTTGCGCGTATTCGCCCCGGCACACACTTAAAAGAAAACAGCCGTGTTGGTAACTTTGTAGAAATTAAAAACACCGAGCTTGGCGAAAACAGCAAAGCCAGCCATTTAAGTTACTTAGGGGATAGTGAAATAGGTAAAAACGTTAACATTGGTGCTGGCACCATTACCTGTAATTATGATGGCGCGAATAAATTCAAAACCATTATCAAAGATGGCGCTTTTATAGGTTCGGACACACAATTAGTGGCGCCAGTCACTGTAGGGGAAAATGCTACCATTGGTGCAGGCTCTACTATTACTAAAGACACGGATGATAATTGTCTAGTATTAAGTCGCAGCCCACAAAAACAAATTAAGGACTGGCAGCGACCAGTAAAAAAACAAAGCTGATGAGAAAGTTGTGTCATTGTGAGGTGCGAAACAATTTTTTTATTGTGTAACCCTCACCACGCAACTGAATTGTGCTTCGCAACCCATAGAAGCATGAAGACATGCTGAGTAGATTCGCAGGCACATGGGCATGTATCCTGTCACAGCGTGTTTATTGGCCGCTATTTGCCTAATAGCAACAACCATAAATATTCTGAGCAAGCATAAATAATTTTACTGGTAGTCAGGTGATATTCCTACTTATATAAAACGCGCAGCGTTGCGGGAAAAACGGGAATAAAAAAATAATTTTGATTTTTATGTGCTCGGACGGTGCGTAAAGAAACCCGGCGCTAAATAACTCGTTGTTTTTCAAGTTCTTAAGCAAATTCTGTTACAGTCAGAAAGCGCTAATTCAATTGGATATTTTACTTATAACTCTCTATGATTAGGCTCTCTCATTTATTGATAAGTAGAGGTTGAGTGTTGTGGCTGCCGTTATGAATTCCGAAACTAATTTTAGCATCCCCGAAAGGCGTGCAATTGATAAACGCCAAATCACGCTACAGCATATCTGCCTGCAGTTGGCATCACTGGGACATCGCTGCCAGTTAAGCTCTGACAGGGGTTATCTTGCTGTAGCGGATAGCCTGTTAAAAAGTTATTCAGCGCAGCGCCAGTTGCTGTCTGAGTATCGTTGTCCGGCCGATCAGCGCATCCAGGATTTTTTAAATGATTACTTTAAGCGTAACGGGATTGAAATTGACATTAAGTTGCCAGGTGAAACTTTTAATCTCAATGAAGCCGGTATTGCACGAGAGTTATCACTGCCATATGACAGTGACACCTATAAATCAGATTTAATTGAATCATACCGTTTGATACAGGGGGTATTGCATAATCCTAAAAATGACCGTCGTACAACTTCCGGTGTATTCCATATTGTAGAAGGCGGGTTGCCGATACCGGCCGATAAAAAAGTAGTGCCGGTTGAGGTGTATGCTAATTTATTGCAGGCTGCACTGAATCCTCCAGCCGAGTTAATGGGCTTGCCGATAGCCAGTAATAACGAAAAACCGATTGAGATGTGGGTTTCATTATTGTTGCGTCCAACTGTGCGCCCCGAGGTCGAAGGCGTATTGCCGGGAAAAAGCCTGGAAACGCGGTTTTTTGCACCTGGCACCCTGGTGTCAAATCTAGATTTTGTGGAGTCAATTTTTGGCAATGGCGGCGATCCCTTCTTGCCGGAAAATGATGCTGCACTGGATATTGATCACTGGAGCGGTCATAGCGGTTGCGTCATTCTGGCACCACATTTAACTAAATTAAATAAGAAAGTTCTGGGGCTGCCACAATACGATGATGCTACCAGGCGCCAGCGTGCCGATGGTATGTGCTGGAAAAAAGACGAAGAACTATATAATGATGGCGGTGCCTTCAAAATTGTCTGTCGCGATATGAACGGCGTGATTGTTACCGTGATTGCCGACAATTATTTCGGTTACAGTAAAAAAGAAGTTAAATCACAGATCAGTTATTCGGCAAATTTGTTTGGTGGTGTTGAAGAAGAGCATGCCGGTGGCGCCATCGCCTTCCCGCGTTTCAATCTGGGTAATTATTATTTGCCTAAAGTTGAAGATGAAATGACAGCGCATACCTTTGAGCGGTTGTGCAAGCAATTAGCAAGCGGCATTACAGCTAAAGAGGAAGGCTATGCGATTGATAATGTTTATGCGGACATTATTTATATACCCGAAAATGCGCATATCGATATGCAGCAACAACTTGTTAGCTGGAATATGGACGGCAACCAGCAACAAATAAAACTACGGGTAAAACACACCTATATTTATCCCAGTGGTTTCAAAGTACACATGCAAAAACATCCGCAGGCACCTAGCTGGCGTTTGATTGGTACACTGGGTGAAGGTACTTTTTGTCATAAACCCAGTACGGTTTCCGGTGGCGGCAAGTCGGAAATTTCAAAATCCATTCAGGACTCGATGATATCCGGCCCGGTTTTTATCGGTGATTTTGAAGAAGATATGAAGCAGGTGGAAACCATTATTAATCATGATTATTCAAAGCGTCGCCGCGATGCGTTGGAAAATGATAACCGTGTGGTATTGAGTAAAAAGCGTAGCCTGGGTTCGGTGATTCGCCTGCTAACCCCATCAGATGAAATTTATACCGATGAATACAACCAGTGGCTGGAAGGCATTCCACAACACATACTGGCACTGGTTTATATGATTAAACGGTTTTATAAGCCGCAGTGGGATGATAACTGGCGCGAGCACTTTTCGGTTGATGAAGTTAATGGTTACCCCGGTCATGAACTGAAATTTGATGGCCGTAAACTGATTACCAGTTATTTACGTGTTGGCGTACGCAGTGACGGCACCTGGCGTATTTATAAATTACGGCAGGATTTTGTTGCCGCCACAAAAGTGCAGACCGAAGATGATATTACCGCTTCAACGGTAGTGCCACTTAGTTATGTGGAAGCAGAGTTAAATCCGCGTTATCAAAATCCCAGTGTTAAGCTGGTGAAAAACTGTGAAAATCATTTATTCCAGCGGCCGGATGATGCTATTAATCGTGGCCTGGATACCCAGACCGAAGCTGATTTTTCTGGAACAAACAATTTTATTTCAAACTTTGAACCGCTTAGAAGTGAAGATGCGTGCGAGTTGGTGGAAGATGCTGTTAATTTTCAGAATTATTCACAGCCGATGCAGAAACTAATTCGGCGAGCGGCTAAAGCCGAAGATGTATATTTTGTGTCATCAGCGCATCCACGTATTGTAGATGGCGCACTCACTAAAAATGTTCGTTACCTGCAGCAACGTCCCGACCTGGTAAACCCAAGAAACCTGTACCTTGCCCGGATTGGTACCCGTTTATCACGCGGCCTATCACTGGATAAACCGGTGCATTTTCCAGTGAACGCGGTATTGCAGGGGCGGCGCAATAACCCGGAAGACAAGGCCGCCGGTATTCGCCCATTGGCGGTTTATAACCCGATTCACTACCAGGAATTGCCGGAACTGTTTATGGATTTAATCTGTAGTCTAACCGGTAAGTCACCCTCAACCACCGGTGCCGGCTCAGAAGGTGCGTTAACTAAAGGTCCGTTTAACGCGCTGTCAACCACCGCAGATTTAAATAACGCACTGGTCTCTTTTATCCTGTGTGATTATGATGGTTTTTCCTCCGCCGCTGGATACATCGGCACCAACCGCCGTATTGACCATGACATCAGTATGCTGATTCCAGAAATCTGGTGTCGTCTGCCGATAAAACACCGTGCTCCTGCGTATTTAATAAAAAATGGCCACCTGGAAAAAATAGAAAACTTTGAGCATGAAGGTCAAACGGTTCATGCCAGTCGACTGGGTTATCGTATTACAGAAAAATTTGTCCATGCCTTTTTTGGAAAAGTGTTTGACAGTCCTACCACCGTATTTGATGAAGAAATGTTGCGCCCCGAAACACAGGGTATGGCCGCGTATGTTGATGGCATCAATAATATTGTTGAAGCGCAGCAAAAAGTCGCCAAAGCTTATTTTGAAGATGATTCTATTGATGATGCCTGTCCGCCGCTGCAGGTTGTATTACACATAATGGCATATGGTCAGTATCAAGGTAAAACTATTGATGATCCCTCACTACGTGAAATGTTTACCCTTGAGTATTTATTACAAAGTGACTGGTATAAAGAACGTCTGCTTATTAAACAACAGCGTGACGCGGCTTTATGGCAAATGAATAAGAATTATATTGAGCAGAAAATGGGTGAGATTAATGAGTCCGTTACGGATTTGTGGGCAGAACTACAGAGCCAAATGGAAAATGCAGAGCAAATGCTGGAATGGGTCAATAGTGATAGTTATCTGCAGCGGCTGCAGGGCACTCTTGGTGCGGACTGGATACATAAAGGTGCTTAGTATGTAAATCACTCGTTCCCATGAAGAATCATGGGAACGAGTGATTTATCCAGATAAGCTTTGACTTGGCCTGTTATTTTAGGCTTGTTAAAACCGTTTGTATCTTGCCAGGCCTTTTTAATTAACTTAAACAGTGATTCCCTGACGTTAAGCAACGCTGCCAAATGACTTATCCACCGCGCCTGCTGGTACATTAAGCCCGGCAAGGCGGCAGCCTTCAGCAACCGGGCCGCCCGGAATCATTTGATAAAGATATTTCATCCCGCCGCGAGAATGAAATTTTTCTTCTAGCGCATCTTTTATCTGTCTCATATGTGGAAATTCAACCTTATGATAATATTCCTGTAGTGCACGAATGAGCTCCAGATGCTCTTCATTTAGCATTAGTCCGTCAGCCCTGGCGGTTTCCTCAGCTTGTTTAAGATCCCAATCTTGTGGTGCGTTTGGAAATGATTCAAGTGAAACGTTCATTAGTTGCTCCTGTTGTGTGTTGGTTGTAAAACTTCATGGTATTTAATTCATAAACTATGGGAACGTTGTTGAAGTAAAATGTTTGACGTTTTGTTGCCCCATAACTATCCATCGCGGCGTTGCCTCACCGATGCCGGCATCAATTAACTCGGGATGATCGGCAGCTAATTGTTTAACAATGTCTTCCTGAGATGGGTCAACGTCGATGATAAAGATATGTTTACCGTTATTGAGATCTTGCTGAAAGCGTTTGAAGTCTTTGTGCGGTGTTTGGATGCCATAAAACCCACCGCTCCAGGTCAAAAAGCCAAACATGACAATGGCAAAAAATATAAAAGGTGTCCATGTGTAAGTTTCTGGCAGCGCTGTTAAATAACCAATTGCCAGTACCAGTGCAGCGGTCAATATGCCGTATAGTGCACCGAGAATAGTGCCATGTACGACATCCTGTTTAAAAACAGACTGGATATTGTGCAGATGTTTATGTTTATCAACACTGGTGTCGTCTTTGCTTAACACATGTATCTGTGATGTCACTACACCTCTACGTTCAAGCTCTTGCTCAATGCGATCAAGGTCATCAAGGTTATCGCTGATAAAGTAATGTCTTTTCATGTTTTTTCTCCGCACTAATCATTTAAGTTAAAGGCTGGAATTAAGTTCGACAGTCTGCTAGTAAGCCTATTCAGCCTCCACCAGGGGTGATATACCTTCATTTATCAAGCGTACAGATTCTTCATGCATGGTTTTAATATAATGACTAAAATAATCTTTTTTGTTTATTGTGCCGTAAGTCATGCAGCAATGCTCAACAGCATGGTTAAAATCAAAGTTAAATTCGCCAGCGTCCCAGTCAACGGCGTTACCATCAATCGCTTTGTGGTAACGATCGACAAACATGGCAGCGGAAGACAGAGCCAAATTATGTAATACATCTTCAAATTCTTTTTTGTCTATACAAACAGCCCCTTCCTGTTCACCTGCATAGTTGTTTATCCAGTCATGCATAGAAATGGTGAAACCAGTCAGTTCATGTATTTTTATAGAAATGGATCGTTCGTCAATATGATGAGGGCGGCCAGCACTTGATACACGCACTGGTATGCCGTGTTGAAACTTCACATCAAGACCTGACTCAATACGATGCCAGCCACTGTGGCAGGTATCCACTAGCATAATTACCCCCTGCTACATAAATTAGGAGAATATATAAATATTATTAGGGCTCTGATGACTTTAAAAGTCAAGCTGCGGTAGTGGAAAGCATAAAAAAGATTATGGTAGTGAATGTAGAGGCTTCTCTAATTTATGCGTATGAAATTGATTTTATTACTATTATTTGTGTGATAAGAGTAGATGCTAAAGAGTGACATAAAAATAATTTATCTAGAGTTGCAAATCTGTTGATAAAAGAAGAGTGGAATAAGTTTTTTAAAGTTTAACTTGTGTCAAGTTAAAGTATAAAATTTAACGCTGTCTTACTACTATGTGAAGACAACCATAAATAAAAGGGATTGAAACGGTGAAAATAAATAATGCTAAAAAAGTTGCCTTAAATTGGCGGCGTACAAAAATTGTCGCCACGCTCGGGCCGGCGACTGACTCAGAAAAAAGAATAAATGAATTAATAAAAGCGGGTGTCAATGTTTTTCGCCTGAACATGTCACATGGTGAGCATGAGTACCATCGCAAAATATTTAACAGGATTCGCCATTGTGCTGCAATAATGGATGTGCATGCAGCTATTTTAATGGATTTGTGCGGGCCAAAAATACGCACAGGTAAGTTTAAAAATGACAGCATAATATTAAAGCCAGGTGCAAATGTAGTTATTAGTTGCGCAGCAGGCACGGGAGAAGAAGGTTTAATTATTTCGCAATATAAAAAACTTTGTCATGATGTAAAACCAGGGGAAAGAATTTTATTTGATGATGGCAATCTGGAATGTCGGGTTGAATCCGTAAAGGGGAAAAACATTCAATGCAAAGTTATTTATGGTGGTGAGCTTAAAAATAATAAAGGTATTAACCTTCCCGATTCTACAGTGACTGCGTCAAGTTTTACCGCCAAAGATAAAACAGATGTTGAATTGGCGATGGTGTTAAATGCTGATTTTGTTGCGTTAAGCTTTGTACGAACCGCTAATGATATTGAAAGTTTAAAAAAATATATGCAGCGTCGTAACAAGGAGATAGCTGTAATTGCAAAAATAGAAAAGCCGGAAGCGGTTGCTAATATTGATAGCATTATACTATCCGCCTATGGCATTATGATTGCTCGGGGTGACCTGGGTATAGAATTACCCGCTGAGCAAGTGCCATTAATTCAAAAAGAAATAATTAATAAAGCACGTTTAAATAATCGTCCTGTCATTGTCGCCACGCAGATGATGGAGTCAATGATTAGTAATGCAAGACCGACGCGGGCTGAAGTTGGTGACGTTGCCAATGCCGCTATGTTGAGTGCCGATGCCGTTATGCTCTCAGCAGAAACAGCGGTAGGCAAATACCCGCTTAAAGCGATTAAAATGATGGACAAGGTGTTACGTGAAATAGAAGCCTATCAATGGAAACGGGGTGTATTTGGCGACGAGCTGGATGAAAGCAGTAAAGTGCCATCCGCAAGAAATGCCATATCACAAGCGGCAAGCAGGTTGGCGCAAGATTTAAAATTACAGGGAATTTTAGTGCCAACACGTAGCGGGCATACCGCTATCGTGTTGTCGGCAGCACGACCTTCTGCGCCATTATTAGGGGCATCAACAAATGTATCTACCTGTCGAAAGCTGGCATTACATTGGGGTGTTGTTTCGTTTTTGATGGACCAGGAAATTGTGCGGGACTGGAATATCCTGGTGCAGGAAGTTAGTGCGTGTTATAAATTGCATCGCTCAGGTAGTCGGGTATTACTGGTTTCTGGTTTTAATGATGATGAAGAATTAAATGAACCCGTTTTAAAAATCATTAAAGTGAAAAACAAATAATTTTATTTGTACGTTACTATTGATATTGCGGTGGTGCGATTAGGCGCGGCTTAAATGCAGGGGCAT
>CAZALW010000123.1:0-8829 GCA_964485705.1 uncultured Thiotrichaceae bacterium | reverse complement strand
CTATATTTATATTTTCATTGTAAAACAACAGCTTAACTTGCTACTGTCATCTCGACCTGAGGGAGAGATCTTATACCACGGTAGCTCAAGATCTCTCCCTCTGGTCGAGATGACAGTAATGAATATGATTTTACGAACTAAGGTCTTTAAGTTAGGCTGAATGTTATGGCTAATCAGGTATTTTTTTGTTTTCTTCATTTTCGAAGTAGATTTTGATACCCCGTATTTAGATTATCTGGCACCGTCACCTTTATACAGGCAGGGGTGATGTTCCGGGTCAGGGACATCGTGCAATGAGATAGGGTCGAGTGTTGAGCGAATATGCATAATATGTCCTCCTGTTGAGTACACTATTAATAACAAATAACCCAGTAAAGCAGTCAAGTATTATCGCTAACTGACTACATATTTTAGAACATAAAGCCAAAAATAAACTGATAGGTGGTGAAGTCAGCAGTGTTGCGGCTATTAATGTCAATAATATTTTTTGCGATGCCACCTTTTATATAAAGCTTGCGATTAAAGTCATAACGCAGACCAATGCCAGCACCATAATTAAATTCTGTGGAGGTATAGGTTAGCGCGGTAGGGCTGCAGATATAACCCCACCACGGATCCCACCAGCAGATGTTGCCGATATCTCCTGTTGGAATGCCCGAATCAATATAAGTTGTACCGATATTCGCAGAGATATAGGGTGTGAGTGCTGAACTTAGTAAGTTGTAGGTGAAGCCCAGATCCACTTTACTGGTATATAAATTTGAGGTGAATTTTTCAGTTGTGTTTGAGGGGTCATCAAGTACCCGTGTCCCAGTGTAATTGGCACTGCTAGCAGCAAATAAAATACTGAGTTCTATGTGGCTGTTCAGGTTATAGCCGAAACCTAAGCCCAGGCCGGAGCGTTTGTTAATAGCGGCTTCTGCACCATTATCAAATTGAAGAACTTTTGAGTTGGTGACCATTGGTGCCAGAAAGAATGTCCATTTTCCTGAGCGCGAGTCGCTGAAGGTGGCGTCTGCGTTTATACTGATAAAAAATAAAAGGAAACAAATATTTTTGATTTGCTTTGTGCTCGTTATGATGGGCATGTTTTTGTATCGTGTTTTATGCTTGATTTTAATGGTTCTGTGATTCTATCAGAAAATCATTAACTCCATGCCTGGACAAATAAAGCGATGAAGGTGTTACTGCTTAAGCGAGTATCAGATGTTTTTTTTGGAAATAAAATACTACTCAGCGCAATTCACACAGGTAGTGACATAAGGCAGCGCATCAAGCCGTGCAACCGGTATTTTTTCGCCACAGCTGGCACATGTTCCATAACTGCCATTTTTTAGTCGAGCGAGCGCAGCATCGATTAAATGAACAGTTTGTTTTGCTTCTTCGTCAATCGCAAACAGCACATCATCATTCTCGCGCTGGGTGACCTGTTCAGCAAAATCTTTTTCAACTGGCTCTTTTTTATGGTGGATATCAGCTTCAATCGCAATTATTCTGCGCGTTAATTCTCTTCTAAGTTTTTGCAGGCGATCAACAGTTGACTGTATTGATGGCATTTTTGTTACCTTACCGGGTTTGGTTTTAATTTCTTAAAATTTTTTTAAGATTAAGGGCATCTCTAAAAATAGAAGTGTGATTTAGGGAATGCAGAAAATAGTGCATTTTTCACCCAAAAAGAAGGCGAATAGTGGGCTATTCGGCGAGTTTTTGGGTGGAAAAGGTGCTGTTTTATGCGCTTCATAAAGTGTGCTTCTATTTTTAGAGATGCCCTTAAGGCTATCAGGTGATGACATCCGGTTTTTTACGACCAGTATGCTTTTCAATCTGTGCAATAGTGATTGAAAGCTCAATTAAACCGGACAGCAGGGTCTGTGGGTCAGCTTCAAGTTTTGCCGGATCCTTTTCAGGTTGCTCGATGTAAACCCGTAAGGTAGCCCCTTCGGTGCCAGTGCCAGACAGACGGTAGACGATACGTGCCCCATTGCTAAACAGAATGCGTAAGCCCTGTTGACTGCTGGTGCTGTTATCGACTACATCGGTATAGCTGAAATCATCACATAATTTGACCGTATAACCAGCAAAATGTTGCTTACTGAGCTGGTTAGTTCGTGATCGCAGTTCCTGCATTAGCGCGTTAGCGCCATCCGTGGATACGCCTTCATAATCATGCCGAGTGTAAACATCACGGCCAAATTTTTGCCAGTGATCGGTGACGATCTCGGCCACTGACTGCTTGCGCACCGCGAGGATATTTAACCAGAACAAAACGGCCCAGAGTCCGTCTTTTTCACGCACATGGTTTGAACCTGTGCCAAACGATTCTTCACCGCAAAGTGTTATTTTGCCTGCATCGAGCAGGTTGCCAAAGAATTTCCAGCCGGTTGGTGTTTCAAAACAATCGATACCGAGTGCGTCAGCCACACGATCAACTGCCTGGCTGGTGGGCATGGAGCGGGCAACGCCAACGAGCCCATCTGCGTAGGCAGGTACAAGTGAGGCGTTTGCGGCGAGTATTGCCAGGCTGTCACTTGGGGTAACATAAAAGTTAGCGCCAAGAATCATGTTGCGGTCGCCATCACCGTCAGAGGCTGCACCAAAGTCAGGAGCCTGATCACCGTACATTATAGTGACCAACTCTTTGGCGTGCGCCAGGTTAGGGTCTGGATGTGCGCCACCAAAATCAGTTAGTGGTTCACCGCGCAAAACAGTGCCGGCTGCTGCGCCCAGACGATTTTCCAGGATCTCTTTTGCATAAGGCCCGGTAATCGCATTCATCGCATCAAAACACATTGAAAAAGTGCCGGAGACTAGCAGCTTGCGCATCGCTTCAAAATCAAATAGTTGTTCCATCAGGTCGGCGTAATCGGCTACCGGGTCGATGACCTCAACCGACATCTCAGCGATTTTGTGTTTACCCATACGGTCAATATCAATATCTGCCGTTTCTATAATATGGTATTGGTTTATATCCAGGCTTTGTTGGTAGATGGCCTCAGTGATATTTTCTGCAGCCGGGCCACCGTTGGCGGCGTTGTATTTGATGCCAAAATCGGCATTCGGTCCACCCGGATTATGGCTGGCAGAGAGGATAATACCGCCAAAGGCATGGTATTTTCGGATAACGCAGGAAGCTGCTGGTGTTGAAAGCAGGGCAGCACGGCCAACGATGATTTTTCCGAAGCCATTGGCGGCTGCCATTTTTATAATAATCTGCAGTGCTTGACGATTATAAAAACGACCATCACCACCAACGACCAGGGTTTGTCCCTGAAAATCGTCAAGTGCATTGAAAATCGATTGCACAAAGTTCTCCAGATAATGTGACTGCTGGAATGTTTTTACTTTTTTGCGTAGTCCGGAAGTGCCAGGACGCTGATCGCCGAAAGGCACAGTGGTTATAGTATTTATTTCCATGATATATCTTAGTTTTATCTGTTGGCTGGCTAGTTGTTCTAATGTAAAAACTAGCAACATGCTACAATTTTGCTGGCAATGACATATTGATTTGCATCATTATAACAGGCGAGATTTTCCTCGTTCCCACGCTCCCGCGTGGTAACGCATACCTAAGCTAACGGCAAGCTCCGTATGCATTCCCACGCAGAACATGGGAACGAGGCAACCTAAAAAATCTTATTTTTATTTGTTTATTGGCTGGCTGTACTAATGTTAAAGACTAGCAACATGCTACAATTTTGCTGACAATATCATATTGATTTGCATCATTATAACAGGCGAGATTTCAAACTATGGGACAAGTAGATAGTGAACTGGCAGATATAGGGCTGATTGGGCTGGCAGTCATGGGGCAGAACCTGGTGTTAAATATGGCTGACCACGGTTATCGTGTTGCCGTATTCAACCGCACTACTAATAAGGTGGATGACTTTATTGATGGGCCGGCAAAAGGCAGTAGCATCATCGGTACGCACAGCATAGAAGAGCTGGTCGAATCACTGGCAAAACCGCGCAAGATTATGCTGATGGTAAAAGCAGGTGAAGTGGTTGATCACTTTATCGAATTGCTACTGCCGCTGCTTGATGCTGGTGATGTCATTATTGATGGTGGTAATTCTCACTATCCGGACTCTATTCGACGCACGGCTTATCTAAAAGAAAAAGGTCTGCGCTTTATTGGCACCGGTGTGTCCGGTGGTGAAGAAGGCGCACGTTTTGGTCCTTCTATTATGCCTGGTGGTGACCCTGAAGCCTGGCCGCTGGTAAAAGATATTTTCCAGGCAGTGTCGGCAAAAGTAGATGATGAGCCTTGTTGCCAGTGGGTAGGCTCGGACGGTGCCGGTCATTTTGTAAAGATGGTGCATAACGGTATCGAATATGGTGACATGCAGTTAATCTGCGAAGCTTATTCATTGATGGAAAATGTTTTGGGTTTGAGTAGCGAGCAGATGCACGAGGTGTTTAAAGAATGGAATACTGGAGTGCTGGATTCTTACCTGATTGATATCACCAAAGATATCTTCGCTGTTAAAGACGAAGATGGTGAGCCACTACTGGACAAAATACTGGATACCGCAGGTCAAAAAGGTACGGGTAAATGGACCGGTATCAGTGCACTTGATCTGGGGGTGCCGCTGACCTTAATAGGTGAATCTGTTTTTGCACGTGTACTATCGTCACTAAAAGATGAACGGGTACGTGCGTCAGCGATACTTGGTTCGCGCCCGAAAATGACATTAACAGAGAATAAAACAGAAACATTAAACGCGCTTCGTGATGCCTTATATGCATCGAAGATTATTTCTTATGCGCAAGGTTTTATGTTAATGGCCGAGGCGGCAAAAGAATACCACTGGGATCTTAACTATGGTGAGATAGCATTGATGTGGCGAGGTGGCTGTATTATTCGTAGTGCTTTCCTTGGCAACATAAAAGATGCCTACGATAAAAACCCTGAACTGGAAAATCTGGCACTTGATTCATTTTTTACCGAAGCATTGAAATCAGCGCAGGCAGGTTTGCGTAAAACCGTCATACTTGCCGTTGAAAGTGGTATTCCGGCACCTGCGTTTTCATCTGCACTATCTTATTTTGACGGTTATCGTAGCGCACGCCTGCCGGCAAATCTGTTACAGGCGCAGCGCGACTATTTTGGTGCACACAGTTATGAACGTGTTGATAAAAAACGTGGTGAGTTTTTTCATACCGACTGGACTGGTCGCGGCGGCAAGGTGGCATCCACGACTTATGAAGTGTGAATTCAGTTGTAGCGTGGGCAAAAAAAACCTGCCCACCCTACAAATCTTTACCTGATTAGCCACGAAAGTCAGCCCAGGTTACAAATCATAGCTCGTAGGGTTATTAGTGGATGCACTAACGTTTACTTTCCATACGAACTACAAAACATTAACCACGACTAAAATGTCGGGAACATTTTGAGCGCACGACAGTGCGACCCGAAGGGCGTAGCGCAGGAGCGCGAAGTAAAAACACAAAATACACGAAAAAAAGATTTTTAGTATTGTATTTCGTGTTTTTGGTGTTTTTCGTGGTTAAAAAAATTAGTGGCTGGGTTTTATGGCTAATCAGGAATCTTTATATTGCAAAAGATGTTTATTAATATGAAATGGTCAATAATCAATAAACAAAAGCTTTATAGCGGGTTTTATAAACTCACTGCTATTCAGTTGCGGCATGAGCTGTTTGCCGGTGGCCAAAGTAAAATTCTCAGGCGTGAATTAATTGACCGTGGCCAGGCGGTTGCGGTGTTGCCCTATGACCCAATACGTGATGAAGTTGTATTGATTGAACAATTTAGAATTGGTGCCGGTGAGGTAAAAAGAGAGCCCTGGGTGATTGAGATTATCGCTGGTTATAAGGAACCCGGTGAGTCAGTCGAGCAGGTGGTGCACCGTGAAGCGTATGAAGAAGCAGGTTGCAGGGTGACAGATTTATTACCGATGTTTAAATACTATTCCAGTCCCGGTGGTAGCAATGAACAGATACAAATTTTTCTTGGTCAGACACAGAGTTCACAGATAAATGGAATACATGGACTTGATGAAGAAGGTGAGGATATTAAGGTTCATGTGATCAGCAGCCAGCAGGCTTTCGACTGGTTAGATAGCGGAAAAATTGATTCTGCGGCACCGATTATTGCCTTGCAGTGGTTTCGCTTAAATTACCAGCGAATTAAAAAAAACTGGCTTTGATAAAAAATTATCAGCCATGCTTAAAAGAATAATAGTCCCGTTATTATTTCTACTGTTTATCTGGTTTATCGCTTCCAGTGAACATGCCAGAACCATTGTTGCCGGTATTGCACTGTTTTTAATTGGCATGAATTACATGGAGAATGGCTTTAAATTATTTAGTGGTGGCGCACTGGAAACAATCCTCGAAAAATTTACCAGCACTACACCAAGGGCAATTGGCACCGGTTTTCTTACCACAGCCGTGGTGCAAAGCTCCTCTCTGGTTACTGTTATTATCATTTCATTTCTTTCGGCCGGGCTTATTGGGCTGACACAGGCGGTTGGTGTTGTTTTTGGTTCTAATCTCGGCACTACAGCCACTGCCTGGCTGGTTTCATCTCTGGGTTTAAAAATAAGTATTGCGAAATATGCGCTACCTATGTTGATTTTTGGTGTGGTGATGCAATTTTCCAAACGCAATTCTTATAAAGGCTTTGGCAGTATTTTGATCGGCCTGGGTTTTATCTTTCTTGGCATTGACTATATGAAAGAGGGCTTTGAAACACTTAAAGAGGGTCTTGATCTGGCCGCGTATGCCATACCGGGTTATCCGGGTGTGTTTGTTTATATATTATTTGGTGCTATAGCAACGGTTATTATTCAATCCAGCAGTGCCACCATGGCAATCATTATTACTGCCCTGGCTAGCGGGCAGATTGATTATATCAATGCACTGTCGTTAGCTATTGGAGCCAATGTTGGTACCACAGTAACGGCTGCAATTGGTGCTATTGCTTCAAATAAAAACGGTAAACGCTTAGCGGTTGCGCATTTAATATTTAATATGGTTACTGCGTTGATTGCGGTGATTTTTATTTACCAGTTAGCAGGCCTGGTCGATAAGCTAGCACCAATTTTATCCATATCAGATACTGATGTTGCCATGAAACTGGCTCTCTTTCATACGCTATTTAATGTTATCGGTGTGTTATCCGTGTCGCCATTTATAAAACACCTGGTCAGGTTTTTACAAACTCTGTTCAATCCAAAAACGAAAGACCGTAGAAAAGCAAAATATTTAACCAGGGAAGTGATGGAACTACCGTCTACCGCTTTAGTCGCGATCAGAAAAGAAACCATACATCTATATGATGAGTCACTAAAAGCGATAGTGCATGCAATGAACCTGCATCGCCGCGAGATTTTTTCTGATAAGGAAATCGATAAAGTTGTGGTGCAGTCTGTTGCACTTATCAATGTTGATATTGATAAAATATACCAGAAAAAAATCAAGCATCTGTATAGTGAAATCATTCATTTTGCTTCTATGTCACAGAGCAATATGGATAGCGATGATAATAACAGATTATATGAGTTGAGATTGACTGCCAGGAATATTATTGAAATGGTAAAAGATGTTCGGGAGTTACAAAAAAATCTGAATCATTTCTCGAAAAGTAAAAACACATTTATGATTGGTGAATATAACAAACTGCGTTCACAGCTAATTAATGTTTTGCGAAGTATCCAGCAAGTGAGAGACTATGATGAAAATGAGGTAGATGAAGAAGATATTCTAACTCATCTAGAGCTGCAAAAAGAAAAAGCAATCGAAAATGAAATGCGCTTAAATCAAAATATAGATGCATTGATCCGAGAGAATAAAATCAGCTCAACAATGGCATCTTCATTAATTAATGATGTTGGTTTTACCTTTAGTATCTGCAGAAAATTGCTTAATGCTGCGGCCACGCTGTGGGTAAAAGAAAAAGAGATTAAGCAACTTGGTGATGAGTATGAATATTAAAAAAGTGATACAAAAGCTGGATGATTATTTTGATTTATCAAAAAAGAAGCAAAAAGAAAAACATGAAAAATTGTTACATATAATAGCCAGGCTGGAACAGAAAAAATCTGAGCTAAAAGCAGAAATGATAGTAGAAAGCGAAAAGGATACAACGACTGAGAATTTTCATGATTTACAAAAAGAGATAAAAGTTATATCTAAACTGTTAAAAAAAGCCAGGCAGCATAATGAGCCGGAAAAAGAGGTTTGAGGCTAATAATCTTTTGAGAGAGGCTTTGTAGCCTGGTTGCCAAATTTTAATATTTGATATATATCAACATATTGAGTATTAAGTTTTGTATTATCAAGCTATGAATGATATTGAAAGAAAACATGCAGGCATTATGCAGGTAATGGTAGAGGAGTTTGAAAAACACAGACTCCCGATACTGCTGAAGATTAAAGAAGAAGTTGACCATGGCAAACCAATTAATGAAGGAGAGCTAGAATTTCTGGAAAAAGCCATTGAAGATGCCGGTCGAACCATGCATATGATGGTTAATTATCCTGAATTACATGAATTTTGTCAGCATGTGGTGCATTTGTATCAGGAGATTACCGTTAAGGCACTGGAGAATGAGAAAAATAAGGGGTAGTACACTTAACCTGGCTAGTGTGTCTGATTTATTGAATGACTGAGTTCGGTCAGAAGCGGACATTAAAGATTAAAATCGTTAGTCCGCGAAACACGCAAAAGACGCGAAAAAAACAAAAACAATGTAGGTTTACAGGAATAAAACTTTACTGTTTATATCGACTAAAGCCAGCAGTGTAGGGTGGGCAAAAAAACGTGCCCACCCTACAAAAACAGAATCAAAAATTTAAAATGTT
>CAZALW010000122.1:0-8842 GCA_964485705.1 uncultured Thiotrichaceae bacterium | reverse complement strand
CTTTAACCGAGAGGAAAAACATGCGACATTACGAAATCGTATTTCTGGTGCATCCGGACCAGAGTGAACAGGTTCCAGCAATGATCGACCGTTACAAAGCAACGGTTGAATCCAGTGGCGGTAAAGTACACCGTTTAGAAGACTGGGGTCGCCGTCAGTTGGCTTACCCAATCAACAAAATCCACAAAGCACACTATGTATTATTGAATGTAGAGTGTGATCAGGCTGTGCGTGATGAAATTGAAACCGCCTTCAGATTTAACGATGCGGTTATTCGTAGCCTGATTCTTAAACGTGATGCAGCTGTTACTGATGTGTCAGTGCTGGCTAAAGCAAAAAATGAAGAAGATGCCGCTGACAAAAAATCAGCGGCTGAACGTGCTGCAAAAGAACGTGCGGCAGCAGCGCGTGCAGACATAAAGGCAGAAGCAGCGGCTAAGGAAGAGTCAGCAAAAGCAGAAGTCAAGGACAGTGATAATTCAGATACTGCACCAGCAGCAGAGTAGGGGAAGAAAATGGCAGCTAATTTTAGACGTAAACGTTATTGTCGTTTTACTGCAGAAGGCATTACTGAGGTAGATTACAAAGACCTTGAGTTACTTAAATCTTTTGTTTCAGAAAGTGGCAAAATTGTACCTGCACGTATTACTGGCACCAAAGCGAAATACCAGCGCAAGTTAACTAAAGCAGTGAAAGTTGCTCGTTATCTTGCATTTATCCCTTATACAGATAGCCATAAATAATAATTGGCTCTTTTGAAAAATGAATGGGTAAATTATTAATGGTTAGTGTTCTTTAGTGCTGAACTTGTATTTGTTCTTTTTATTATTATTTGAGCATTTGTATATTGGCAATAAACCATCAACACCAAAGAACATTGACCATTAACCATTAATAACTAACCACTGGTACTCAAGTGTTATTTCTGGCAAAATTTGTATTAAAAGGACAAAGTCAGGCAGCCCTGGTTGTCGCATCGATGGCCATTTTAGGTTTGATGGTACCGCCAGCAGCATGGATTAGTGCGGCAGCGATTGTATTGGTGACCCTGGTTCATGGGCAGAAAAGTGGTTTGATAACCACGGCTTTGTCATCACTGGGTGCGGCAATATTTTCATACCTGATTTTTGCTACACCACAGGTGGCAGTTATATTTGTCCTGCTAGTCTGGTTACCGGCCTGGCTGATGGCAATGGTATTGCGACAGACAGTGTCACTTGCCTTTAGTCTGCAGGTGCTAACAGCTATCAGTTTGTTTGCCATTGCGCTAATTTATATGCTGTTCCCGAATTTCGGTGAGCTCTGGCGTGAACCACTGGATCATATGGTGGCTGAATTAGCACAGCAGTCTGATCAGTTTAGCCTGGCGCAACTGTCTCAGACGCAAGACTGGATTATTGCCTTTTTGCCTGGATTATTTGCCGGCAGCATTATGTTTGGTACCATCTTAAGCCTGCTATTAGGTCGATGGTGGCAAGCGGTTTTTTATAATCCGGGTGGTTTTGCGGAAGAATTTCAGAGCTTGAACCTGGGGAAGCGTGTCGCGATAGTTGCTGTTCTCATCATGTTAATGGCAATGTTTGCAAACAATGTATTTGCCATTGCCATGGTGACGGTAGTTTTTGTCCTGTATGGCATTCAGGCATTATCATTATTACATGCAGCAATAAATATACGGCAGTTGAATGGAACCTGGTTATGGGTTATTTATGTCATTATGTTTTTTATACCGCAATTTTTACTGATGCTGATTGTAGCGAGTTTGGCGGATCCCTGGCTGGATATACGGCAACGATTAGCAAAAGCGGCATGAAGACAAGTTGAAATAAAAAAACTACACATAAAGAATCTACATAATATTTATATACATAGAATTTATACACATAGAATTTAAAATACGAGGTTAGAAAGATGGAAGTCATCTTATTTGAAAAAATTGATCGTTTAGGCGGTATTGGTGATTTGGTTAACGTAAAAGCCGGTTTTGCACGCAACTTTCTATTGCCTCAGGGTAAAGCGAAAGTCGCAACAGATGCTAACAAGGCAGAAATTGAATCACGTCGTGCCGAGTTTGAAAAACTGGCAGTAGACACACTGTCAGCCGCTGAAAAACGGCGTGAGAGTATTGAAACACTGAATATTGAAATTACAGCTAAGTCAGGTACTGAAGGCAAATTATTCGGTTCTATCGGTAATGTTGATATTGCCAATGCAGTAACAGAAGCGGGCGTAGAAGTTGAAAAACGCGAAGTCCGTCTGCCAGATGGGCCTCTTCGTCAGGCCGGTGAATATGAAGTCACATTGCACTTACATGCTGAAGTTGATGCAGTTGTTAAAGTTACCATCATTGGCGAAGAAGACGCTTAATTCATTATCAGCAACGATTGAAAAAGACCTGCCATGTGCAGGTCTTTTTGTTTTGCGATTAAAATTTTTATAGTTGCAAAATTATTTTGCTTGAAAGTCTTTAGTAATTCGTCTGCTGTCTTTATAATCAAAGCCACATTCAATAGGTTTATTCATGTCAGAAACTGCACCCTTTCCCGGATCAGATCCCATGTATGATGGGCAGACAAGTAACTTGCGCGTGCCACCACACTCGATAGAAGCTGAGCAGGCGGTGATTGGCGGCTTGCTGCTGGATAATCGCGCCTGGGAAAACATTGCCGACAAGCTGGTTGATGAAGATTTTTATCGTTTTGATCACCGTTTATTGTTTACGGCCATTCGTGAACTGGAATCACGAAATGAGCCTTTTGATGCAGTCACGCTATCGCAGTGTCTGCAGAAAAATGATCAACTTGAACAGGCGGGTGGTCTACTGTATCTAGGTCGTCTTGCCAAAGATACGCCCAGCGCGGCAAATATTGTGGCTTATGCCAATATCGTGCGAGAGAAATCGGTGTTGCGTCAGCTTATTGCGGTGGGTACAGATATTAGCAGCAGTGGTTATACGCCAGAGGGACGTGACAGTAAAGAATTGCTGGATGATGCCGAGAAAAAGGTTTTTCATATTGCAGAGCAGGGGGCGCGTGGTGAAGGTGGTTTTCAGGATATGAAAGCTTTGTTGTCCAAAACGGTAGATAAAATTGACCATCTGTTTAACAGTGATGGTGGTATCACTGGAGTCTCCACCGGTTTTGATAAATTTGATGAGATGACCACCGGATTGCAGGAGGCCGATCTGGTTATTGTTGCCGGTCGCCCGTCTATGGGTAAAACCACCTTTGCGATGAATATTGCAGAAAATGCAGCCATTGCTGACAAACTCCCTGTGGCTGTGTTCAGTATGGAAATGCCGGGCGATTCACTGGCGATGCGGATGATTTCTTCGCTGGGGCGGGTTGATCAACATCATATTCGTACTGGTAATCTTACTGATGAAGACTGGGCGCGTATTACCTCAGCCATTCATATTCTGTCTGAAGCCAAAATTTTTATCGATGACACGCCGGCTTTATCGCCTAATGAAATCCGGGCGCGAGCGCGGCGCTTAAAACGTCAGCATGGACTGGGTTTGATCATTATTGATTATTTACAGTTAATGCAGGTACATGGTAGCAGCGAAAACCGGGCGACTGAAATTTCTGAAATTTCACGCAGTTTAAAAGCCATGGCGAAAGAACTGAAAGTGCCGGTCATTGCACTATCCCAGTTAAATCGTAGTCTGGAACAACGTCCGGATAAACGTCCGGTCATGTCCGATCTTCGTGAATCGGGGGCGATTGAACAGGATGCGGATCTCATTGTATTTATTTACCGTGACGAAGTGTATAACGACGATAGCCCGCAAAAAGGAGTGGCAGAAATTATCATTGCTAAACAACGTAATGGCCCCATCGGAAAATCATTGCTTACCTTTCTGGGAAAATACACCAAGTTTGAAAATTACATTCCTGAAATGTATAACAACGATGGTTTTGAATGAGCGGTTTTAAATGATCGAATCGACAGTTGTTGCTAAGGCTGGACATTGGCGTCGAGCGACTGTATCAATAAAGCCGAATGCCCTATCCCATAATCTCAATAAAGTTCGCCAGTACGCACCCAATAGTCAGATAATGGCGGTAATAAAAGCCAATGCTTATGGGCATGGTTTGCTTAGCGTCGCACAACAACTTGATGATGCAGATATGTTTGCAGTGGCGATGCCAGAAGAAGCCTATGCTTTAAGAGCAGGTGGTTGCAGCAAACCCATTCTTGTGTTGCATGGTTTTTATGATGCAATGGAGCTTGAGCAATTCTCTAAGCTACAGTTATCAACTGTGGTGCATCAGCATAGACAGCTTGATCTGCTGCTAAAACAGAAACTTTTATCAGTAATTGATGCCTGGATTAAAGTCGATACCGGAATGCATCGCCTGGGTATTCTTCCAGATGAGTTAGACCATTATTTTGGTCAATGTCGCAATGCTAAAAATGTCAATAATGTATTTGTAATGAGTCACTTTGCTAATGCAGATGATGTAGGAAATATATTAAATAACAATCAGTTAAATAACTTTATTAATGTAACTAATGATATAGATGTAAGTTGCAGTATGGCTAATTCTGCGGCCATTATGCGCTTACCTAAAAGTCATTTTGAGATAGTCCGTCCTGGTATCATGCTGTACGGCTCATCACCATTTTCTGATGTCTCTGCTACTGATTTAGGCTTGCAGGCGGTGATGCAATTTGAGTCGATACTGATTGAAATAAAAAAGGTTAAAGCCGGTGGTTCCATCGGTTATGGCAGTACCTTTACAGCCGATAAAGAGTTAACCATGGGGGTGGTCGCGGCAGGTTATGGTGATGGTTATCCTCGTCATGCAAAAAATGGCACACCAGTATGGATAAATAATCAGCGTAGTGCATTGCTGGGGCGAGTATCAATGGATAGCTTGTGCATTGATTTGACTGACGTGGGTGCCAGCATTGGCGACCGTGTGGTGCTTTGGGGTGAAGAGTTAAGTGTTGATGAAGTGGCGCAGTTTAGCGATACCATTGCTTATGAATTGTTGTGTCATGCGGGTAAAGCAGTGAATAGTGAATAGTGAATAGTGAATAGTGCGGTGAGCACCAAAAAGACCGCTTGTCATCTCGAACCGGAGGGAGAGATCTTATACTACGGTAGAACAGGATCTCTCCCCCCGGTCGAGATGACAGTGAAAAATGGATAATACCAAAGCCGTGAATTTACATTAAAACTGGTCTATCCTTTGATAAAAAATCATATTATTATCCCTTTGCAAAACAATGTTGATGGATAGTAAAAAACAACTGGATAGACGGAGAATTATTAGCGTGTCCATAAAAAATAATAATCACTTACTGAACAAGGTTTTATTAGCAGCGATTGTTGCATCAACCATAACACTCACTGCCTGTGGCAATGGCAAAACTAGCATGTTCCGTGCTGATGTGAATCGCACTGCGGTCTACAGTGAATCTGGCCCCACTCGACTGGAGCGTCTGAGCTGGAAATACAGCATTTCGGATAAAACCTATTCATCACCTACGGTAGCAAATGGAACGGTTTATCTGGGTAGTAACGATAAGCACTTATATGCTATCGATCAAAATACCGGGCAAATGAAGTGGCGTTTTGAAACCGGTGGTAATGTTGAATCAACACCTGCAATTGCTAATGGGTTTGTTTATTTTGGTAGTTGGGATAAGCATTTTTATGCCATTAATGAAAATACGCGGGCGATTGAGTGGCGCCTCGAAACCAAAGGGCCGATATCTTCATCACCTGTTATCCATAAAGACATTGTTTATTTTGCCAGTGAAGATGGCAATTTGTATGCAGCAGATATTAATACAGGTTTTAGAAAATGGAGTTTTGATGCCGGCGCATCAATTTATAGCTCCCCCGCCATTTATGGCGAGCATGTTTTTTTCGGCACTTTAAAAGGCATCATGTTTGCGGTAAATATCAATACCGGACAGGAATATTGGCGGTTTAAGGCAAAAGGCAAGATCCATTCATCACCTGCGGTCGATGCAGACAATGTTTACTTCGGCAGTGATGATAAGCATGTTTATGCCGTCAATATTCAAACCGGACAGCAAAGCTGGGTTAAGAAAACAGCCGGCCCGGTGTTGTCGTCACCCGCTCTTTACGACGGTAAGGTTTTTATTGGCAGTAAAGACGGTTATATTTATGCTTATGATGCAGAAGATGGCAAGCGTGAATGGGAGTATCGTACTGAAGGTTCCGTTTTCGCACCCATAACTATTGCATCAAATACCGTTTATGCAGGCAGTACCGATGGCTATTTATATGCTCTAGAAACCAGTGAAGGTCAGTTACGCTGGAAATATAAAGTTGATGGTAATCTTTATTCTTCGGTGGTAATCGATAATGACCATGTGTACTTTAATAGTGTGAAGGGGTCTTTGTTTGCGGTGAAATAGAAAGGACAATGAAAAATGAAAAGTGAAAAGTGAAAAATTTACAAACAGGGTGTGTTATTGCGTTTAGCTTGTAGTGGTGTAAGATTTCTCATTTCTCATTTCTCATTTCTCATTTTTCATTTTTCATTTTTCATTTTTCATTTTTCATTGCGTGTTTTTTACGCCTCCCCCCATTCTGCTTTCCGGCAAAGGCCAGAAAAATTACAGTAACGACATACCGTCGCATCACCCCAGGCAGGCATGGGTTCGTTGTTTTTCATCTGCTTAAACAATTCAATTAAACGCTGTTTATTTTGTTCGCGGTTTATATCTAAATTTTCACCTGATAAAGAAGATTTTGTTTCAACTTTTTGATAAGAAGAATCCACTGACAGATAACTGACGTGGTTTGCCTTTTCATCAAGCATGGCATAGATAGAAAGCTGCACGTTTTCACCGCTGTCAATATCGTCCTGCCGTGCTGTTTTTCCGGTTTTGTAATCAATAATTGCGTGCGTGTTATTTTCTTTACTTTTATCAATGCGGTCGAGCCTGCCGACGATATTTACGGTTTCGTTGAGTGGCGTTTCAAGGTTTTTTTCGCTTAGGAAGATGGACCAGTCCAGTTGATGTTTGATTTGCCAGTTGATATAGGCGGGAATATGATTTTGCCAGCGATATAACCAGCTTCTGTGTAATACGTTATTTTCTAAATCAGCAAGAAATATTTTCATCGATAATGAAAACAGGTATTGTTCTGCCTGTTTAGCATTTTCATTGTTTATAGGTTGGCTGAATGCTTTACCGTAGTGTTTATGCCCCTTATGAAAACACTGCAAAATTAAATGGATGCGCTCACCGTAATCTGATTTTTTTAATTCCTCGGTTAATTCTTCCAGTGCTTTCAGGCGTAAGCCATCAGCACTAAAATATTGGTATGGGCAGTTAATCATTCGCTGGTAGGCGCTTGCCGAAATGCTGTTGGGGATTAAATCTTGAGGAAAGCCTGGCTCAGGTTGTGATGATTGTTCTGGAAGTTCCCATGGATGTTTAATGGCATCGCTATTAAAAACCTCGCAGTTTGACAGCATAAGTTTCTGCAACTGCGTATTATCCGGTTTTTTGTTAAAACTAAGTTGATAAAAATTGATGAGTAATTCCAACCACGGTGAAACCGGTTTTTCTTCGCCATGATCAAAATTGCAGGCAGTTAATAAAACCGCTGGTGCGCTGAGTAAAACGCGATTGAATAATTCGTGGCGTTGTTCTCGCTGTGTTTCCCAGGTTTTCAGTCCCAGTGAAGCACGCACTGCCTGGTTAAAAAAAGGCTGATTTTTTGCACTTCCGGGAAAGTGTTGTGACTCGGCAGCAGCAATAATGACACAGTCAAAATTTAGATGTGAGGCTTGTTCCAGTGTCATTAATTGTACACGAGCATTATTGCCCATATCAGCATTCAGTGGCGTAAAGTTTTGTGATTCCAGTGCCATGCCTAACCAGATGCGACAGTCATGCCAGCTTAATATCGGGTTTGAATGTTTAATGCTTTGTTTTAGCGCGTCAAAAGTACTAAGCAATACCTGGCCAGCATTATCATTCTGATAAGCTTGTATAACACCTAGTTGTTGTAGGCTAAGCAATAAAGCATCTAGAAAATCAGATAAGGCAATGTGCTTTATCGCACCGCCATCTATGGCTCTTTGCGCCATAACACCAACATCGCCGTCCTTCCTGGACATATCGGCTGTGTAAAGTGCTGTTAATGGTGCTGCGGTTTCTTGTATATAATTTAAGGTGTTTATTAAGTCATCATAAGTATTAGCCGGCCAGTGACCAAGGCGATGCAGCCTTTGTTTTAATCGGGCTTTGTACTGTTTTATATTGCTGCTGATGTTTTCATGAAAAATTAAATCATGCTCAAAGCGATAGATGTTTTTTTTGAAATCCTCTGCTGATGACAACTTAGTATTGGCAAAAATGTTGACATAGGGTGATTTTAAGCAGTCGAGAAAAGGGTAGGCGCTAAAATCTTCTTCAATGCATTCCAGCCAACGTTCAATAATGGTTGCGGCCTGTGTTGTTGCCAGTGACCAGCCAGCCTTATCCTGTAGCTGAATGTTTGCACGCTCAAGTAGTGCTCGCAAACGACGTGATAATTTCCTGTCTTCACTAATAATAACAATTTTATTTTTGCCATCTAGCAGATTGAGTCGAACATAATAATCAATAGCGAGAATCTGTTGTTCTTCATTGCTGGCAAGGTAGGTAGTGAATGGAATATCGCTGGCTGAGGTTGCTGGGTATTTCAGAGAAAAATCGAGTGCGCGCTGTTTAAATGACCGGCTTGACGGGGTGAAAGTTTCATAAATAAAAGCCGTGTAATTACTGCCAGCATCTAGCTCTGCATTGGTGGTTTTGGTAAACTCGATGACCTGGTATTGATTATTGTTGATTAAATTTT
>CAZALW010000121.1:0-8880 GCA_964485705.1 uncultured Thiotrichaceae bacterium | reverse complement strand
TAGTGAATAGTGAATAGTGAATAGTGAATAGTGAATAGTGAATAGTGAAATTTTATAACTTATTGTTGGTAACTGACAATTCATAATTCGCTCAAGCTGCGAGCTAAAAGCTATTTCCTGCTAGTTTGGTGAAAAACATGCAGATATGTAGCAAATTATGTTTGTATATTAAAATGTAATGTTATAACATTGCTTTTTTATGTAAGCAGGGTTTATCTGAGGGTGGATAAGTGAAAGAAAAAGATTCATGGGGTATATTTTGCTCAGGTCTGTGTTTGTTGCATTGTTTAGCAACACCATTGCTGATTGCCAGCGGCAGTCTGGGCGCATTGGCAATACTGATTTCATCTGAATGGGTGCATCAGTTGCTGTTATTGCCAGTTTTTCTGTTTGCTGCGTTTAGTTTCCCTGTCGCATATAAACAACATCGGCATCATATGCCTGGTTTATTTGCAGTCGTGGGTCTGGCGGGTTTGCTTATTGCCATAACTTATGGTCATGAGTTAGAAGCCCTGTTAACAGTCATTGCTGCCAGTGTATTAATATTTGCACATGTATGGAATCGGCGTTTAATGCTGTTGTCAGCATCATCTGGGTAAGATTCATTCATGTCAGATACTTTGCAATTAGATAAAGCCATTCAGCAAACATTGCAGAGTGCGAAAAAACAGTGTCAGCAGCAAGGTTTACGCTTCACCGCAAAGCGCAGCAATGTGCTGAAATTGATGTTGTTTGAAGATAAACCGTTATCTGCATACGATATTATGGATGTTTATAAGGCTAGCTATAATGAAAATATATCAGCCGTATCAATCTATCGTATGCTGGAATTTTTAATAGACGCACAGTTTGTTCACAAATTATTGACCAGCAGTCAGTATATTGCCTGCTCGCATATTCGATGCCAGCATAAACATGAAACGCCCAAACTATTAATTTGTGATCGTTGTCATCAGGTAGAGGAGGTAAGCCTGGGCAAATCACTGGCATCTGAATTAGAGTTGAAAATCGCGGCTACGGGTTTTACCTTACGCCACCAGCAACTGGAATTACATGGTATTTGCACTCGTTGCAATACCTGATTTTATATGTGATAAAGCGTAATGATAAAAGGAAAATATATTTATCTGCACACAGCTCTGTTAAGCATGCTGTTGTTTATCGGGCAAATGAGCACGCTGGTTCATGCTGCCGAACACCCCTTCCATAGTTCAGAGCACTCATGCAAGAATTTTTTGATAGCAGAGAAATCAGCTAATGGACTAGTCTGTGATGATTCCCCGTTAACAACATCAATAACAACGGTTGCTATTGCTACCGAAGTAGCCAGTCTTTGCCTCTGTGTTTTGCCAGCAGCGTATAGCGCACGCGCCCCGCCTGTTATGCCTGTTTGATCTGTTACTAAAATAATCGCGAATACATCCAAAGTGCCATTATTGCCTCGTTACCATGCACTGCGTGGTAATGCAGTTATAACGCACCAGCGTTGCATCAATGCATAAAAATAGCAGGCTAAGGCTTTAAGGCTATTGTAACGTTGGTGCGTTAGCCACAACGTTACCACGCAGTGCGTGGTAACGAGGTAATATGCTCTTAAAGATGTTCTTCGCATGATGATCACGCAAATTTTCAGGTAAAAAAATGAAACATTCACGAATAAAATATGCTGCTATGGTAGCGGCATTTTCGCCTGTGGCAATGGTTAATGCACAAATGCCACAAACCAGTAACAACGCTTTCAATCCGGCTATCAGCATCATTATTGACGGGGTATATGCCAGCTATAAAAATCATCCAGAAGACTATGAATTGCCCGGCTTTACCTTAGGCGGGGAAGCAGGACTGGGTGCGGCAGGTTTTTCATTAGGGCATTCAGAACTGGTGTTTAGCAGTAACATTGATGACAAGTTTTACGGTCAGTTCACACTGGCGATTGCAGACCATGGTGGTGAGATAGAACTTGAGCTGGAAGAAGCCTTTTTTGAAACGTTGGCACTGGGTAATGGTTTTACTGTTCGTGGCGGTCGCTTTTTCTCCGGCATCGGTTATCTCAATCAGCAACATCAACATGCCTGGGATTTTTACGATGCACCCCTTATTTATCGGGGGCTGTTTGGCAATCAATACAAAGATGATGGTGTTCGTGTTTCTTATATAGCTGCCAGCGATTTATTTTTAGAATTTGGCGCAGAAGCTTTTGCCGGTACAAGTTTTCCTGCCGGTGGTGAGCATGATGGCGTTGGTAGCTGGACTGCTTTTGCTAATGTGGGGGGTGATGTGGGCGATAGCCATAGCTGGCAGACGGGTTTGAGTTATTGGAGTGCTGACAAGATACATCGTGAATATGGTGGTCATGAACATGATGGCGCAGCTGAAATACCTGTATTTGAAGGTGATAGTAATATTGTCGGCTTAAATGCCATTTATAAGTGGGCACCTGGTGGCAATTATCGCGAGCAGAACCTCAAGTTACAGTTTGAATATTTCAAGCGCGAAGATCAGGGCGATGTGGAATTAGAAGGTAGCGCCCCACCGGAAACCAGTAGCTTAAACGGTGAGCAGGACGGCTGGTATTTACAGGCAATCTGGCAGTTTGCACCACAGTGGCGGGTGGGTGCGCGTTATGATTCACTGGGCAGTGACAACAGTGGTAGTGATGGACATGTGCTTGAGGAAGCGGGTTTAATAGCCGACGGACATGCGCCAAAGCGTAGCAGTTTAATGGCAGAATGGGTGCCCAGTGAATTCAGTCGAATTCGTCTGCAATATAACCGTGATGACTCTTATCAGCAAAGCGACGACCAGATATTTCTACAGTACACAATGAGTTTGGGGGCGCACGGTGCACATGCTTTTTAAGATACTATACCGTAATCTACTGCTTATTATTTGTGGTCTGATTTTTTCAGCCAGCTCACAGGCAACACTTAATGTGTTTGCCTGTGAACCTGAATGGGCAGCATTGGCAAAGGTGTTAGGTGGAGATCGATTGAACATTTATTCAGCAACTACATCAATGCAGGATCCGCATTATATTCAGGCAAGACCCAGTTTAATTGCCAAAGCAAGGCAGGCAGATTTATTAATCTGTACGGGTGCTGGGCTGGAAGCAGGCTGGTTGCCATTGCTAATACGCAAGGCCGCCAATCCCAAAATCCAGCCTGGAAACCATGGTCATTTTTTTGCTGCTGACTTTGTCAACAAACTGGATATTCCAAAAAATCTGGACCGCAGTCACGGTGATGTACATGGTGAAGGTAATCCGCATGTTCATACCAGTCCAGAAAATATCCTGACTATTGCGGCAGAGCTAAATAAACGACTGATAAAAATAGATGCAGTTAATCAGGATTACTACCAGAAAAATTTTAATGACTTTGAAAAGCACTGGCTGTTATCCATACAAAAGTGGAGGCAACAAACCGCAGTGTTAAAGGGTGCTGAAATTATTACACATCATAAATACTGGGTTTACCTAAATGATTGGACAGGCATGCACTTGCTGACAACGCTGGAACCTGTACCAGGCGTGGCACCCAGCAGTTCGCATCTGGCAAGAATAAAAAAACAGGTAGCCGATACAGATGTGAAAATGATCATTCATGTTGCCTATGTCAACGATAGAGCCGCAAACTGGTTGTCAGAACATACCGATGTGCCAGTGGTTGCTTTAGCTGCTACCGTTGATTTTCAAAACGGTGAAAGTTTGACTGTATGGTTTGATGGTGTTGTTGAAAAACTTGTTGCAAACATAAAGTAACAGATGGGCTGATAATCCTATAGTTGTTTTTGACACAGAGAACACAGAGGACACTGAGGTTTTTCTCGTTCCCACGCACTGCGTGGTAACGAGAAAAACCCTTTAACAGCGAAACTTGTCGGGGCAGACGGTACGTATTCCCACGCGGGATTCCTGCCTTCGCAGGAATGACAGTGGGAATGAGAAAAAAATGATGAATATAGAAGGACTAGACATAAGCATATTACTGCCCGCATTTGTTGCTGGCATGGTGGTATTGCTGACGCATATCCCACTCGGGCGTGAAGTCATCAAACGTGGCATTATTTTTATTGATTTGGCGGTGGCTCAAATTGCAGGTCTGGGTGTCATCATCGCTTATCAATTTGGTGGCGATTTGCATGGTTTAAAAGTACAGTTTGTAGCCGTTGTCAGTGCTTTATTGGGTGTCTGGCTTATTCATTCTTTTGAAAAAAAAGCAGGTGAACATTTAGAAGCCATGATAGGCATTTGTTTTGTGCTGGCAGCCAGTGCAAGTATCCTGCTACTGGCGCATAATCCGCATGGTGGTGAGTTTTTGAAAGAATTATTGGTGGGGCAGATATTATGGGTTGACTGGTGGCAGATTATCAAAGCTGGTGTCGTCTCCGTTGCCATCGTTTTAATCTGGTTCAACCACAAAGATAAAATAGGGCGAACTGGTTTTTACGTGTTATTTGCTATCGCCATTACCTTATCGGTGCAGTTAGTTGGTGTCTATCTGGTTTTTGCCAGTTTGATTATTCCTGCACTGGCGACGGCGAAACTGGAAACCAGGCAGGCAATGTTAGTTGCATCCGTCATAGGTGCAGTGGGTTATTTACTGGGTCTTGTTGCATCTGCCTTATTTGATCTGCCAAGTGGTGCTGTTATTGTCTGGAGTTTGGCTGTTGTTGCATTTTTCACGCCTGTGCTGGTGATAAGAAATCGCTAATGCAGGTCTGATCGTTGCTCCGGTTTTCAGCTTGGCCAGATTATAGAAACAACATCATTTGAAATAAAGAAAAATATTACCTGATTAGCCATAAAACCCAGCTACTAACTTTTTTAACCACGAAAAACACGAAATACACCAAAAAAGATTGTATTCCTGGGTTTTTGTGTTTTTCGTGGTTAATGTTTTGTAGTATGTGGAGTGAAAAAGCGTCAGAGTATCCTCTACTAAGCCTGCGAGTTATATATGTAGCCTTGGCTGGATTTTGTTGCTAATCAGGAAATATTATGTGTGGAATTTGTGGTGAATTAAGGTTTGATAATGCTGTGCCTGAGGTGCGGCTTATCGAACGCATGAAACAAAAATTGCAAAAGCGCGGGCCGGATTCAGAAGGTATCTATATCAAAGCACCTGTTGCCTTTGGTCATCAACGATTAGCCATTATTGATTTATCCGATAAAGCCGCACAGCCCATGCTGGATGCCATGCCGTTTGAAGCAGCAGGAGTTGCTCTGGTATTCAATGGCACGATATATAACTACCCTGATTTGCGTAAAGAATTGCAGCTTTTAGGGCATCACTTTAAATCCACCGGTGACACCGAAGTTATTCTGCGAGCTTATATCGAATGGGGTGAGGCATGTGTGGCGCGCTTGCAGGGCATGTTTGCTTTTGCTATCTGGGACAATAAAAAACAAACGTTATTGCTGGCGCGTGATCGCACCGGCATAAAGCCATTATATTTTTCGCAAACCTCACAGCGTTTATTATTTGCCTCAAATACCCAGGCATTGATTCATGCTGATGACAAAATAGATACCTCGATTGATGCCACTGCGTTGCATCATTTATTCACCCTGCACGGTGTTGTGCCTGCGCCACGCACGGTCATCAATGGCATCAGGAAAGTAAAACCCGCACATTACATGCTTATCAGCAAAAATGGCAAAGTAAAAGAAAAGCGTTATTGGACACTAACCGCAAAGCGCCCGGACACAAAAATGACCGGACAGGACTGGGTGGTAGCCGTACATGACGAGTTAAAACGTGCAGTAGAAAAACGCGTAAAAATTGCCGATGTGCCAGTGGGTGTTTTATTGTCAGGTGGTATCGACTCCAGTTTACTTGTGGGTTTGTTGAGTGAGGCCGGACAGAAAGGCTTAAAAACATTCTCCATTGGTTTTGAAGACATGGGTTTTGAAGGCGCGCCAGAAGAAAAAGGTAACGAGTTTGAATATTCTGATGCGGTGGCACAAATGTTTGAAACCGAGCATCACCAGCTCATGGTGCCGAATGATCAGGTATTGCCGAGATTGCCGGAAGCGTTTGCCAATATGGCTGAACCCATGTTTGCGCAGGATGCAGTGGCATTTTATTTGTTGTCAGAAGTCGTGTCCAAAGAAGTCAAAGTGGTGCAAAGCGGCCAGGGCGCGGATGAAGTGTTTGGTGGTTATTTCTGGTACCCACGTATGCACCATTCTACGACCAAAGGCATCCATCGTTTTTCAGATGAATATTTTGACCGTGACCATGCCGAGTATCTGGAAACAGTGGATAAAGGATTCGCCATAAAAGACGTTAGCTCTGAACTGATGCAGGATTTGCTAGCTGAGGTGGAGGCCGATGAATACCTGGATCGTGTATTAGCGGTTGATGTGAATACCTTGATTGTGGATGACCCGGTAAAACGCGTTGACAACATGACCATGGCCTGGGGGCTGGAAGCGCGGGTTCCGTTTCTGGATACCCAGCTCATCGAGCTGGCCGCATCGATGCCGCCCGAAATGAAATTGCCCAATGGTGGCAAACATGTATTAAAAGAATTGTCGCGTGGGTTTTTACCTGACAGCGTGGTTAATCGCAGCAAAGCCTATTTTCCCATGCCGGCGTTAAAATATGTGCGTGGTGAGTTTCTTGAGTTTATGAAAGAGATCCTGTTGTCGGACGGCGCCAAACAGCGTGGTTTGTATAACCCGGTTTATGTGGAAAAGTTATTGAACAAACCGGAAGATTATCACACGCGACTACAGGGTAGTAAGTTGTGGCATTTGGCAGCACTGGAGTTGTGGTGGCAGCAGAATGTTGAAAAATAGTTTTAAGTTTGCGGTCAGGAGTAAAAAGTTACCTGATTAGCCATGAAAGCCAGCTATGTTTGTATTTTCATTGTAAAACAATAGCTTAACTTGCTACTGTCATCTCGACCAGAGGGAGAGATCTTAAGCTACCGTGGTATAAGATCTCTCCCTCTGGTCGAGATGACAGTAATAAAAATGATTTTATGAACCAAGGTCTTTAAGTTAGGCTGAATGTTATGGCTAATCAGGAAAAATTAAGTGTTTTTTTGTCATTTTCGGTTTTTGTGGCAAAAATTGTTCTTGAATTTTGCTGATGTGACCTTACATTCTGTTTTACCCATTAATCGTTAGGGTTTATTATGAGTGGCTCAGGGTATAATTACTTATATTATTATGAAAACAGGTACTTGAGATGGCTGATGTTTTAGAAAGAATTGATGAGCAGGTTAAAGGCAACAAGGTGATGATCTATATGAAAGGCACACCGCAGTTTCCACAGTGTGGTTTTTCTGGTCGTACCGTTGAAGCGTTGAAACAGGTTGGTAAAGAGTTTGGCTATTGCAATGTGCTTGCCGACCCTGAAGTTTTCCAGAATTTGCCACGATATGCCGACTGGCCAACCTTTCCGCAGGTTTATGTTGATGGCGAGTTGATCGGCGGCTGTGATATCACATTAGAGATGTTTGAGAGTGGTGATTTACAGAAAATTATTGAACAGGCTCACTCCAGTTAATCTTCTGATTTTACCCATAAAAAAACCACTCAATGAGTGGTTTTTTTATGCCAGTGTGCAGATAGATAAGATGTGAAATGTGGTAAACGACGTTGAGTGTAGGCCGGTATCCGAGGTCACATTGTTTTAACCTGAAACTTAAAACTTATAATTTAAAACTATTTTGATGCTTAATAAGCAATGCTTAGCAGGGTATCATTGCGAGCCTGATCGAGCTTGCTAACCGCTTGTTTGATCATCTCGTTCGCAGAAATAATGGCCTGGTCGCCACGATAGTAATGCACGCCAATACAACCATTGATGGTTAAATTACCAGCGGTTGTTTTATAGGCACGGTTATTAATCATACTGAGTATACGTTCTATTGCAGTATGCTTGAAATCTTTGATTTTTGTGTGGTGCATAATGATGCCAAAGATATCGTTGTCGAGTCTGGCGACAATGTCGGTTGGTCTGACAGCGCGGCGTAAGCGTCTATGCTGGCTGATCAGTATTTCATTAGTAATGAACTTGCCGTGTGTGGCGGTGATATCTTCAAGCTCACGCAGTTCGACTATCATCAGGCAAACACCACCGCGACGGGTAGAAGCCTCCAGTAGATGGGTTTTCAAGTTTCTCATTAAAAAATTTTGATTGCCTGCGCCGGTTAGTTCATCCACCAGTGCCATCTTTTCCAGACTTTTGATGACTTGCTCCATCCGGCGCGAGGTTTCAAGCAAATCATTTTGCAATGCAGCAACGCGAGCGGCGGCATTGACGCGAGCGGCAAGCTCTTTAGGGTTGGGGGGCTTGCATAAATAATCATCTACCCCGTGGTCAAAAGCTTTGACCAGGTATTCGACACCGTCGTGTGCAGTAAATAAGATGATGGCAGTGTATGTGCCTTTTTCTTCATCTCTCTGCCGAATGCGGTGGGTGAGCTCTAAGCCATCCATTTCAGGCATCATCCAGTCTGCCAGTACCACATCGGCAGGCTGTTGCTCAATCATGGTCAAGGCTTCAGTAGCACAATCAGCCAGCCGAACACCGCTGTAACCCGCTTTTTTTAAAGCTGCTTTTACTACGATGCGGCTAAATTGCAGATCGTCAACAATGATGATTGAGAGGTCTTTACTGCTCATGGAAATGCTACTCCGTCCTGTGTAGTCAATTTAGTATATATGGACATCTCTAAAAACCCTAGCATAATTTATGAAGCGCATTAAACAGCACTCTTTTTCATCCAAAAACTCGTTAAATAGCACACTATTCGCCTCCTTTTTGGGTAAAAAATGCACTGTTTTCTGCATTCCATCCTTTGGTTCGTAATCGCACCGCCTTCCTGGCTCTTTGCGCCATAATGCAAACATGGCCGTCCATC
>CAZALW010000120.1:0-8897 GCA_964485705.1 uncultured Thiotrichaceae bacterium | reverse complement strand
CCAAAATTATCAGGTTAAAGGAAAGATGTTTATGTATATCGGTAATCTTGAATCCTATCAGGGTATTGATCTGATGCTTGATGCCTTTGCTATCCATTATCCTGAGCATATTGACTCGCGTCTGATTATCATTGGCGGCGAACAGGAAGATATAGAGCACTATCAGATTAAATGCCAGCAACTTTCCATTCAGCAAGCGGTAATCTTTATGGGTAAGCAGCCAGTGACACAAATTGGCTCGTTTATGTCACAGGCAGATATATTGTTATCACCGCGAACACAAGGAGTGAATACACCAATGAAAGTGTACAGCTATCTTGGTTCCGGCGTTGTTGTTTTAGCGACTGACCTGCCGACACATACGCAGGTAGCTGATTCCACCACGGCATATCTGTGCGCAGCCGATAAAAAATCATTTGCTGCCAGTATGGAAACACTGTCTATGGATGCTGACTTGTGCAATGAGCTTGCTGAAAATGCTAAAAAGCTTATTGCCAGAGAACACAGCTATCCTGTGTTTCGCTCAAAGTTGTATGAAATCTATGATGATTTACCTAAAGGATAAATATTGAGTTATGGCTGAACAGTTAACGATAAATAACCGTCTTGAACAGATTGATAGCAACTACCAATTGGTGATTATTGGTGGTGGCGTTTATGGTGCGGCCTTGTGTTGGGAGGCCGCACATAGAGGAATTAAGGTTCTTTTAGTTGAGCAGGATGATTATGCCTGTGGCGCTTCATCCAATAGCCTGAAAACCATACATGGCGGTTTGCGTTCATTACAGTCTTTGAATATAAAGGCAGTCATTAAGGGTATTCGTGAGCGGTCAATCTTTCTGAAAATCGCCCCGAACTATGTTAAACCGCTGCCCTGTTTACTGCCCACCACTGGCTGGCTAATGAAGTCAAAAATAGTGGTAGGTATGGGCTTGCTGCTCTATAACATGCTTTGTCAAATAACATCATTGTTTTGTGCAAATGACAGGAAGATACCAAATGCTCGAATATTGTCCCTGGGTGAATTTCTTAACCGGGCATCTAAGATTAATCCAGAAGGTATAACCGGTGGTGCATTGTGGGTTGACGCACAGGTGACAAATACTGAAAGACTGGTATGGCAGTTTATCAAGTCGGCAATAAAAAAAGGGGCGGTTGCGGTAAATCATACGATTGCGCTAAAGCTTACACACGATCAATCTGATGGTAGGCATAGTGTATTAATTCGAGACCAGATAACAGGCTTTGAGAAAACCGTAACAACGTCAGCTATCGTTGACAGTAGCGCTGCCTGGAACTTTATAAAGCATTGCTTGCCAACGGCAGAGCAAAACGAGAATCTTACTTTTTTAAAGTCGGTAAATATTATTGTTAAGAAAAAGGTTTTTGATAACGCAGTGGGTGCGAGTGTTAAAACAGAGAAAACCGGCAGTTCACGACTGTATTTTCTGTCTCCATGGCGTGATTGCACAATGATCGGTACCTGGTATTCAAAGGTTGAAAACTACCCTGAGAACAGTTTTTCATACGCTGAAGCAAGTGACTGCATCGATGAGATTAATACCCTTTTTAGTGAAAAATTGTTACATACAGATGATATCTGTAATGTGCATATTGGTTTTTTGCCAGCAAAAAACAATCAGCATAGCGATCCATTAACTTTAGATCAGAATCTTTTTTCAAACTATCAGCTTAAAGACTGGTCAGGACAAGCAGGTATGGATGGCGTGTACTCTTTGCGCGGCACAAAATATACGCTTGCCCGTTATGACGCTAAACAGGTTGTCGACAGGCTTGCAAAAACCCTGAAATGGAAAGTTGCTGTATCACAGTCAGATCATTTGCCGATCTATCAGGCTGGCACGGTGCCAGATAATAGCTATTCACTTTCAGATGAGATTGTTAGCCATTTACTGATGAATTATGGTGCTGATACTGAACAGGTGCTTAGTTATATCAGAAAAGATCCTGAGTTAGCAGAACTTATACCGGGTACGCAGTATCACATCTTGGCAGAAATTAACTATGTGGTTTTTAATGAGCAGGTTTTAACTTTATGTGATTTACTCAAGCGCCGAATGGATATTGGCGATCGAGCAATTCCCGAGTTAAAAACGGTGAACTATTGTGCGCTTATCATGCAGCGACTATTATTGTGGTCAGACGATGTTTTAAAAGCACAGATTTCTGAGTTTTATGCAAGTTATCCCGAGTTTTTAACACATCAAAGAACCGTTAATATATAGCGTGCAAACTATAATTTTCTTGTAAATTAAATTCCATTTAATTTAATGCCAACCTGTATGCTGAACGATATAAGCCACATGCCTAAAATAACAAATTATCCAGATTCTCCAGACATAGAATCTTCAACAAAAGATTATCAAAATAGATTTTCCGGTGCTATTGGTGAATGGTTTATTGATGTTCAAAGCCAGGCAACAAGAACCATTATCATGAAGCTTGACGCAGGGGATTCGTTGAATGTGGCTGATGTGGGTGGAGGGCACGGTCAGAGTGTAAATCCTATATTAGATATGGGGCATCATCTTACAATAATTGCTAGTAATGATGAGTGCAAAAATATTATTAAACCGGTCCTGGATAAACATCTGGTTGAGTTTAAAGCTGCAAATATATTTGATATGCCATATGAGGACAATAGTTTTGATATTGTAATCAGTTACAGAATGTTAGCTCACCTGCAAGATTGGGAAAAATATATTAAAGAATTGGCAAGAATTAGTAGCCGATTAGTGATTGTGGATTTTGCCTCAAAAAGAAGCGTTAATTTTTTTGCTGATGCATTATTTGGGCTTAAACAGAAAGTAGAAAAAAATACACGACACTATAAATTATTTTTAGAGAAAGAAATTATTAAGGCTTTTGCTAGTCATGGTTTTGTTCCGCTTTATAAAGTTGGTCAATTTGTGTTGCCGATGGCTTTGCATCGAGCAATGGATCAAAAATTTCTTTCAATGACTTTTGAGGCGGTATTTAAAATCATTGGGTTCTCTTATTTGTTTTCTTCTCCTGTCATATTCGGGTTTGTTAAAAAAGAGCAAGTTAAATAGCTTATAAAAAATAATATTTTGGAGGTGAGAAATGAAAGTTTTAGTAACAGGTGGCACAGGTTTTACAGGTAAAGCACTTGTTAAGCGTTTATTGGATCAAGGGCATGAAGTGGTAGCGTTAGACTATAAAGAAGGCATTGCCACAGATGAGTTGAGAAAATGGGGTGCGGAAGTCGTTATTGGTAGTGTGGCGGATAAAGATATTGTCAATAAGTGTATGCAAGGAGTAGATATTGTACAACACCTGGCGGCGGCATTTAGAGAGCTGGATGTCCCCAACAGTTATTATGACGAGATAAATGTTGGTGGTACAAGGAACACGCTTGAAGCGGCTGAAAAGCAAAATGTTAAAAAGTTTATATATTGTAGTACCTGCGGGGTTCATGGCAATGTTGATAACCCGCCTGCTAACGAAGAAGCTCCAATTAATGCTGCTGATTATTATCAACAAACCAAGTATGAAGCTGAACCTTTAGTGCACGAGTTTGCTGAAAGAGGGATGAAAACAGTGATTACCAGACCAGCAGCAATATATGGTCCAGGTGATCCTGAAAGATTTTTCATGATTTTTAAGCGTGTTAATAATGGCTCGTTCCCCATGTTTGGTAGCGGTAAAACTTTGTATCACCCACTGTATGTCGAAAATCTGGTGGATGCTCATATGCTCGCTATGGAGCCGGGTAAAGGTGACGGCCAGACTTACCTGATTGCTGACGAAGAATATGTAAGCATTGAAAATCTGGTTCAACGTGTAGGCAAAGCACTTAATGTAGAAGTAAAGATACCGCATTTTCCAATACTGCCATTGATTATTGCTGGTCATGTATTTGAAAAAGTATACAAACCGTTCAAAATAGCTCCACCCATTTTCCCGCGTCGTGTTGACTGGTATAGACAAAATAGAGCGTTTGACATTTCCAAAGCAAAAAAAGAGTTGGGTTACCAGCCCAGGGTCGGCCTGGATGAAGGCCTGAGTTTGACGGCAAAGTGGTATAAAAGTGAAGGCTATTTATAGGTGAGATGTGGAAGAAAAGTTCAAAAAAAGTCATGCCGCAGTAACCAGTAGAGGGTCTGCACTGGCGAAATATCAGGATGTTATTGTCGGCGGACGATCTATATTGACCCTGGTTTATTTTGAGTGGTGCATGTTCCTGGGTGTTATCCCGGGTGCGCTGGGGCTTATACTGCGAAAAGTTTTCTGGCCGAGGCTTTTTGGATCATGTGGTCACGGCGTACAGTTTGCTCAGAATATTATCATTAGGCACCCTAAAAGGATTCACCTTGGTCGTAATGTGGTTATAAGTGAGTTTTGCTTACTAGATGCAAGAACAGTAGCGAGTGAGCGAGTATTGATTATTGGTGACGATGTCATACTTTCTAATAATGTCAGGATAGCCTGTAAAGACGGTGAGGTGTCTATTGGTGCTCGAACGGGAGTTGGCGCTCTGACGAACATACAATCCACAAATCAGAGCCCTGTTTCGATTGGTGAAGATGTCATGATTGGCCCGGGATGCTGTTTGGTTGGTGGTGGTGACTATAACATCGACAGGCTGGATATTCCGATGAATCAGCAGGGGAAAAAACGGGACTCTGGCGTGTGTCTGGCGTCTGATGTTTGGCTAGGTGCAAATGTAACGGTTCTTGGCGGCGTTCAAATTGGTACTGGCAGCATAGTTGCTGCTGGTGCTGTGGTCACCCGATCAGTGCCGGAACAATCAATAAATGCCGGTGTACCATCCAGGGTTGTAAAAAAACGTGGCGAATGAAATGATTAGTCTTGTAGCTTCCAAAACTTGAATGTTCTCGCTACGATTCAACTGAATATTTAAGCAAAATAGTTTATTGCTCAGGTTGGCATACGGTCACTGCTACTGCTATCAAAAACACCTGTTGTGACTATTTATGTGGTGCTAGAGTCTGTCCGGGTTTTATCCCAACGATCAGTCAGTATTAGAACGCCCCCTGGCAAAGCAGCAGTAAAATGTACGGCATGGCTTAATAAAGCAATAAGCAGAGCCTGTTCGACTGTCATGCCAACAAGGCTATACATAAATATTTGTAATGCAGTTGCCAGTCCCCAGCCATCGAGTATGATGGCAATGCGGCGAATAAATTCAGTTATTGCAATAATGGCAACAAGTATAAGCAGCGGTACCTCTACATTTAGTGTAATAGCAACGCCACACTTAATGGATAGTGCCAATGCTGTTTCAAAAATAGCAATTAAAAAATTCCAGGTTATTATTCGTCGGTGACTTTTATAACTTGAATAGGCAGTGGTTAATTTTTCAATATACCTTCTAATTCGAAATCTACTCAGTAGTTGAATAAGTTTTCCTTGTATGACGGGGTGTAACGAGGCCCAGGTGACGAGTAAGGCGGTAATGGTAAGTCCGGTCAGTATATAAAATAGTGTGGCCGAGTTTTCATTGTCCAGGTTGTAGGTAATGTAAAGTACGCCGATCCAGGCGAAGCTGATTGTTGAAAAAACGCCAATAATTTTTTCCACAAACATAGAGGCCAGGACATCGTGGCTTTTTTCAAATCTGGACAGCCTGGCTGCTTTATAAACCTCACCACCAATAACGGTGGGTAGAGTATAACCAAGAAAAGTGGTGACATAATAAATTTTTAGAAACTGAAGATAGCCCGTTGTCATATTTAGCGCGGAGCATAAATGCATCCATTTCGCGGCCATAATGAATCGGTCAATGGTAGCGACTATAAGCAGAATAATAGCAGCATACAGGCTAATCTTATTCAGATTATTGATGAATGTTTTAAAATCAACGAAATAATATATTATAAATGCGAGCAGAAGGTAGCCGACAAGGTGGAATAATTTGTATTTTTTTTTCACGTATATTATTACAAATAGTTTTTTATGCCGGTTTCAAAATATTTAGTTATTATTGTCATTTATAAAAAATCGCGCAGTTCTGATTTTCTGACACATGATTTACGTAGTGACTGATAATTTTTTGATGAAAGGTAAAAAGTTAAACCCACTAAATTGTTACACGGAGTATAGGTTGCTTTCATCATTATGGTAGTAATAACAATGCACCAGGAGTTATCGATTGCATAAAACGGTGTTGCTCATAATCGATCAAGCATGTAAATATAATTCGCGCCTCTTTTCAGATAGGATAAAGCAAGACTTTTTCCTAAAAAACCGGTTGCTCCGGTGATGGCGACTTTCATGGGGTTTAACTCGGTGTTTAAATTAACTATAAATCAACGATCTGCAAATTTGAGCTAATTATAGCTTATCATTTCGGCTCTATATCGCGGTAAGCTGAAATGGCTGGCACATATGGTGTGTAAGGGAACGGGGCAGAGGCTTCTGGTCAAAAGTCGGTAAAGAGCTTCCTGATTAGCCGTGAAAGCCAGCTATATTTATATTTTCATTGTAAAACAACAGCTTAACTTGCTACTGTCATCTCTCCCGAAAAGAGAGATCTTGAGCTACCGTGGTATAAGATCTCTCTTTCCGGGAGAGATGACAGTAATAAAAATGATTTTACGAACTAAGGCCTTTCAGTTAGGCTGAATATTATGGCTAATCAGGAAGAACTTTGATTGTCAGGTTGATACGCTATACTATTATCTTTATGTTATGGCGAAAAAAGTGAATGAGTAAATCTATGAGCGAAAAATCGGCAAAAAATTCTCAGAATGTTATCTCTATACCCGTAGATCAAATATATAGTCAGGACTCATTAACAAATAATGCAAAACCGATAGGCTGGAAGGGCGATTTTATAGATGATTTGCCTCAGGATGAGAAGCCAGCGACAATAAAATTACCCGGACTAACCGCGCCAGACAGAGTGCCTACTGGTATTGCCAAACAATGGCGTTTTGGCAAGACACTTTTAAATTTGCTTCGCAGGCCAAAGGTAGTGAAAGATCTGCCTATTCATCTTCAGATGGAGTCAACCGATGCCTGTAATTTAAACTGCACCACGTGTTCACGTGATATTTTTATCGATAAAGCAAAATTGCTTGATGAGAAAGTCTGGAAAAAAGTCATTGATGAAATAGCCCCTACAAATATTAATGTATCTGGAATAGGTGAGCCATTCCTGCATCCTGATATATTTGAAATAGTCGGCTATGCAAAAAACAAAGGATCAATTATTAACTGCGCAACAAATTTTACACGCATTGACGGGCGTTACCGTGAAATTATTGACTCAGGAATAAGCCAGTTAAAAGTGTCGATCGACTCGACGGATCGCGAGACATTTAAAGCGATTCGCGGTGAAGATTATTTTGATGAAATTATTGATAACGTCAAAAAAATTGTGAATCTGCGTGATGACTTAAAAAAAGATGTGCCGGGAATAAGGTTTAATTTTGCGGTACAGGCGCTTAATTACAAACAGGCACCTGGACTTATTGATCTGGCCGCCGAAACAGGGGTGGAAGGTATTTATTTCCAATATCTCGAATATGTTGATATGGAAGATCGCAAGGGCATGTTAACTGGCGATATGACCAAAGAATCGTTACTTGAAGTGTTAAAGGAAACAGAAAAAAGAGCCGAAGAAAAAGGCATTATAACCAACCTTGATATCTGGTGGCGTGATTTTGATGTTTTCTGGAATAAAATGCAGCCAATAGCTGAATTTCAAGCAAATAATAAGGCATGTTATTTTCCCTGGTTTAGCACCTGGCTCAGCGCCGATGGCTGGATTAGGCCCTGTCCCATCATGCCCTGGACCTTAGATGAAGGTCGTATGGGGAATTTAGCTGAACAAAGTTTTTCAGAAATCTGGAACGGTGCTAAATACCAGGAATTAAGAGCAGCATTGGCGCGAGGCGAGCGTCCTACGCGTTCATGTAAAACATGTATTCCACAGAGTTTGCATAACATCCTGTTTATGCGATCCAAGCTTTTGCCAAAGAAATAAGATGCAATTTGTAAATGAGTTAGTATCTGAGTATTTTTTAAAGTGATTTAAATATGTCTAATATCATAGTACACGGTTTATCAATATTTGAGACAAGAGACGGCTTGTTTAAAATCCGTTCAACCATACGTGCAGGTCATGTTTCGCCCGGGCAGGCACTGTCTTTTACCACATCGGATGGAGATGTACACACTTTGAAAGTCAAAGAATGTATAGATGGTCCAAGCCGGCATACGACCATTATTGTTGATGGTGATGCCGATGCCACTAGTGAGTTCAAAGGTGGTTATTATCTTTTTGGCTGTGACTGATGAGATACAAGCTGATTTGTTTTGTTATCTAATGTCAGCAGCAATGCCAGTAAGTTAAGCTACAACAAAATAGTACATGCCTCTGCATTTCACTCAGCATTATTATGAGGTAAGGACGCAGGTTATTGATTTTTCAGGTCGTAGGGTGGGCAGGGTTTTTTGCCCACGTGTTAAAGCTGTTAACTAAAATGTGGGCAAAAAAATCCTGCCCACCCTACAACTGCCCAGACTTATTGAGTATGTAGGTTGGGGTGAGGCACGAACCCCAACATTAGTAGCAGCCGTACCATTTTGTTGGGGTTCGTGCCTCACCCCAACGGCTACATATCAGGCAGATTCAAAACTCGCCTTTATATGATTGTTCGTTATGTCTTTCAGATTGATGGAAACCGGGCACAGCGCCATGCGTGCTGTAATCGAATCCACTTTGTCTTTAGTCACTTCACCTTTTTTCAGTTTGCCTTTGAATTCGACATTCAGTGTTTGAATGTTACGGTGTTTGTCAGTAATGACGGTTATCAGCCCTTCACTTGACTCCATTACCAGGTCGTATTTTGCAGCATTCATCCTAAAGTACATGTGCTGGCAGG
>CAZALW010000119.1:2358-8904 GCA_964485705.1 uncultured Thiotrichaceae bacterium | reverse complement strand
ATGTCGGGGATCTATAGTATTTGCAACATCTATATTTTGTAACTATAGTAATTTACAGAAATCATGGAAACCACTTTAATGGTAGCCAGTGAAAAACAAGTATCATCGCCCATAAGTGAATATATTGACTCCCAGACAAGGCTTGTTAGTATTAAAGAAAACTGGACGTAGAAAAATTGGATACAGAATAACTGGATAAATATATGCCTTTATACTCAATTGATAAACTGATTAATGAAACACGCAAACTGGCGGCTGAATTTAAACGTACCACGGGTACGATGCTGCCTGTTTCGGGTGAAATAGCACGTTATGACGTAGCGCGTCAGCTTGATCTCACGCTTAGCGAAGATCGCAACTGTGGTTATGATGCAATTGGCAATAATAAAAGAGAGGGTTTAAGAGTTTTAATAAAAAGCCGGGTAATCGGCGACATGGTTAAGCCGGGACATCGAATCGGGCAGTTAAACCCGAATGGCAACTGGGATGTGGTTATTTTATCCTTAATGAATAATGAATTTGAAGCGCTTGAAATGTACCAGCTAACTCATGACGAAGCGCTTGATGCTTTATCCAGTGACAACGAAAAACGCAGCAAACGTGGCGCTATTTCAGTGGCTAAATTTAAAATAATTAGCGAACTGGTGTGGACGAAAGAACAGGGTGTGGAAAATTTTAGCAATAATGGTTACGGGTGTGAAACGGGGTAAACCTGTAGAGAAAACACTTAACTTTTAGCCCATAGTTTATAAGTTTGCATATCATCGAAATGCATATGTCAGACATGGAATGGCAGTTATCGACACTTAACAGACGTTAAAAACTAAACCCCCTCAATCCCCCTTTGAAAAAAGGGGGAGGTAAAAAGGCTTTAGTCCCTCCCTTTTTGAAAGGGAGGTTAGGAGGGTTTGTTTTTTCTGTGTGTCCGTTAATGACCGTACTCTGCCATAATTCTATGAGAAAATCTGGCAACCTTTCCAGGTTAAGTCTGGGCGACTATGCCATAGTGGCTGATTTCTCGTTGGCTATTACGTCAGCAACAATTAATCTGTAGTAATTCATTACTTTTGCCGCAACGGGTTTGAACTCAGGACGCTGGTCTATATAAGGCAATAACAGACTGATATGGTCTAACGCTTCTGTAAGATAGACAAGCTCATATTCTTCAATTGCATTACCGTGAACCAGCTTTAATTTAATGCCTGCTATTCTTGGCAAATGCATTTTTTCAAAACTGTGAAAAAACACTAAAATAATAGCAATGTCTTTAATTTTTTTGCCTACCATAATTTACTCCACGTTATTAGTCTTCCGTCAAACAAGGTTGGGGTGAGGATCGAACCCCAACAGAATGTTGTGCATAAACTGTTGGGGTTCGTGCCTCACCCCAACCTACACATTAACCAGTATTCTGCGCATAGATGCTAACTGCGTGACGACCTTTATTGATTGAGCCTGCCTGGTTTCTTATCTCATCTCTGGCTTTTTCGGTAACGGCTTCCAGTTTTTTATTTATGTTTAAAACTTGTAATATTATTTCGTTATTATGTTCTTTTTCACTTTTCGTGAATGCTAAAGAAAATATTTTTTTTATTGCATTACTACGTTGTTTTTCCATGGCAATAACATTTTCCCAGTTGCCGTTTTTTGCTTCACTTAGCATACTCACACTGTATTCAAAAACATCATCTAATTCTTTGTCTTTAGATTGCAAAACATAACACCTCTAAGGGAAACCAATATAATTGTAAAAACTATTGGCAAAATTATTGGGGTATTGGGGTCACCCCTAAGCCAATAAGTTAACAGAAATGTAGCGTTTTTTACTGTCATCCCGAACGAATGTGAGGGATCTTAGCCCCTGTACAACAAGGTTTCTCCCTTCGGTCAAAATGACAAACTGCCCGTAATATTGCTTAACTTCTGGCATTGGGGTCAGAGTAAAATAAAAATTAATGAAACCAGTTCGCCTGATTTTTTTCCATTAATTTTTAGTTTTACTCTTCCCCCAATTATTCAATTATTGTTTATTTATTTCTTATTTCTACAGGTATAGCATCCCAACCTGTTTTAATTTCTTTTAGCAGACTGGAGACTTCATCCAGAATGTTTTCATCATTTTTAAAATTTGCGACTAACAGCTGGCGTTCCATATAATCGTATAATTGATCAAGATTTTCTGCAAGGTCGCCACCCGCTTCTTTGTTTAAACTGGATCGCAAACCTCCTATTATTGCTATTATTTGCCCAATCACTTCGCCCTTTTTTGCAAAGTCATTACGTTTTAATAAATACCTTGCGGCCGCTATTTTTTCCAGTGCGCCTTCCAGTAACATCTGTACCAGCCTGTGTGGGCTTGCATCCGTTATGCCAGAATATTTATTCACCTGAGCATAAGACTCTATATTTTTTCTTGCTATTGTTTGCACTTTTAGTCTCCTGTGTTTACACACCAATAATATCGACAGTACCCACTTTTCCTTTATAGAAAGGTTAAAGTTTTTTCATTTTTTATGATTTATTAAGCCTCAGATCTGGCAACTGTGCCAGCTGAGAGGTCAGAAATTGACTGGTACTCTGAAACCGCGACACCAGTATATCCAGCGCGGCAAACTGTGAGCGATAACGCGCTTCAATAATGTCGAGATTACGTTCAATGGAAATCCTTCGATCAGATATATCATCAATTCGCTGTGTTAAACCGTCTGTTCGTGAACTTATAAAGCCTGTGCTGCCAACCCAGTTATCTGCTAGTGAAGCCAGGCGGTTAGCAAAACCATCGCCTTCTGCGGCAAATAGTTGCGCAACATTTGTGTAGCCTGTCTCAAGTGCGGTTGTTAACGTGTCTGCGTCCAGCGACATAACACCAGCTTTGTCAATACTAAGCCCGACTTCTGAAAGCGTACTTAAGGTTCCGGTTGACGCTGTACTGTTCAGTATATTCTTTACCTGGTTTTCGATTGAAAGCAGCAAACTATCCGTACCTAAAATACCTGAACGCTGACTTTTTACTGATGATATTAAGTCGTTATAGGCATTGGCAAAGGACTTTACCAGCCCTTCTGTTGCGCTGGTATCGCGTGTCACTGAAAGTGTCGTAACGGTGCCAGTCTCTGCCTCATTCAATTGAAAGGTTATGCCCGAAATCACATCACTTATGGTATTCGACGGACGCGTAATGGTAAAACCATCGACAATAAATTGGGCATCCAGCAAGCTCATATCACCGCCAATATCATTCAATGTTTGCATGCCAAATGTTGCGGCATTAATTGCACCGCCATAAGATAAGGTTAGAGCGTTGTCAGTTCCTAAATCTTGTGCAGTAAAAACCAGTTTTTGAATATCGTTATCACCATTGATAACAACCGCTGCAACGCCGGGGTTATCTTCATCTGCATTGATAGCATCACGAATCTCAGACAATGTTTTCGCGGTGCTTAAATCAATGGTGATCACATTAGCAATATCATTGCCTACCTGTATGCTAAAGGAATCGCCGACTGCACCGCCAAAAGTAGTTGTTGATAAAATCTCATCTGATGACATTTTATGGTAGTCAGCCAGACGGGTGACTTCAACATTAAAACTACCTAGAGCCGGGTTATCTGTGGAACTTATGTCGATCAGTTCGGCATTGGCACTGCTGCTTTTAAATTTGTCCAGTGCGGTGAGACTATTTAGATTTTCCATTGAGGCCTGAAAAGACGAGACACTGGATATTAGCTCACCGTAGGCGCTGATTTGCGTGGTGTACAGCTGTTGTTTTCCTTGCAGGATTTGTAATGGTCGCCTTTCGACTGCCATCAGGCCGTCAATAATGCTCGATACATCAAGCCCTGAACCAACACCTGCTGAAGAAATTGTTGCCATGATATTACTCCAAAACTATACTCAACCACTATGTACTGAAAGTGCATAGGTTCGTTCTCGTTCCCACGCTCTGCGTGGGAATGCAGACTGCTATTGTTCTCGTTCCCACGCACCAGCGTGGTAACGTAGTGGCTAACGCACCAGCGTTGCATTGGTGCAACGCTGGTGCGTTAATAACTGCATTACCACGCTGGTGCGTGGGAACGAGGCTAACTTCTCCATCCTACAGCTACTATAATTTAACTATAATAATATATTGCAATTTCAATGCCAAATTAAACAAACTTGCTGAAAATTTCCAGTTCGTCACCTTGTTGGAGTTTGCGGACAAAGTTAAGGGCTTCTTCGTTAGGGATTTGTCTGATGACTTCCTGTGTATCTTTATCAAGCACGGTAATGACTGTGCGGCCACTGGTTTCGTCGACGTGAAATTCAAGTTGCCGCTTAACCACTTGCACATGGTCGTTCATTGTTTGCACGGCTTGCTCAATATTTTCGATACTGGATTCTAAGCCGGCTTTACTTTCGGCTTGTTTATGATTGTCCTGCGGCAATTTTTTTCCATCTTGCGGCAATGATTGAACCGCTGTTACCGCATTGACCTTCTCAATAACAGTTGGTGTCTGCGTAATAGCGGCTGCGGATGTATCTTGTATGTATGTAATAGATACCATAGCGTCACCTCAACATATTGATCGCCCGGGGTATGAGGAGCACCCCGGACGTGTTTAATACAACTGAGTGATTACTGAAGCAGTGACAGTACTGCCTGTGGTGCTGAATTAGCCTGTGAAAGCATGGCTATACCCGCCTGTTGCATAATCTGATTTCTGGTCAGATTCGCAGTTTCAGCAGCAAAGTCAGTATCCTGAACACGTGATCGTGCGGCAGACACATTCTCAGAGATATTTGACAGATTAGAAATGGTGAATTCCAGACGATTCTGAATAGCACCAAGATCGGCACGGCTGTCAGAAACTGTGCGTAATGCTTTATCAATCACTTCCAGTGCATTGTTTGAACCAGCCCGGGTTGAAACATCCACATTGGCAACGCTTGACAGGCTAGCATTAAGATCTGCAGCGGCAAAAGTGGCAACAGTACCGGTTACACTAAAACCGGAAGAACCACTCATACTAACCTGACCACCAATCGATACAGCATCTGTGTTAGTTGCTGTACCGGTATCGTTAGTTAAGGTGCCTGAAGATGAAAAGGTAGCCTCTGTGGCGCCAACATTTAACACAGCATCATCATTGGTACCATTAGATACTGCATTGATGAAAACATTATGGCCATCAGCATTAGTCAGCGTGAGTGTACCCGCACTGCTATTAAGCGTGGCAGTAATTCCGGTACTGTTACTTTCAGCATTAATCGCATCACGCAGCCCACTGTAATCCGTTGTTGATGTCAGCGTATGTGAAATATTTGCCACACTGCCCTGTGCAACCGCAGAACCATTTACTGCTGATAATTCGAATGATACCGTTTCACCAACAATAACACCGGTTGCATACTGAATGTCTGCCGAGGTGGATGCCGTTGCGGTTACTTCTGTGGTATCACTTACTGCCTGGATTGCCTGGGCAATTTCAGCTGCAGTGGCATTATTCTCATAAGTGACATCAGATGCTGCTTTTCCGGTTACAGTTATGGTATCACCAACCACATTGTTGGTGTCTGCATCAGTTGCCACAGAAATTGCACCTACATTTAATACACTGGTCGTCTGAAACGCACCCATAGAACTAGCTGAGAAATTACCCAGTGTGACGGCAATAGTCTCATTGGCATTCGCACCAACCTGAAATTGCTTGCCGGTAAAGGTACCATCAAGAATATTATTACCATTAAAGGTGGTCTGGCTGGCGATACGATTCAGCTCTGATGCCATCTGGCTAATTTCTTTTTGAATGTTAACCCGGTCAGCACCGCTGTTAGAGTCGTTAGCAGATTGCACCGCCAGTTCTCGCATACGTTGTAAAATATCGGTTGATGACTGCATTGCACCTTCAGCGGTTTGTGAAAGTGAAACCGCGTCGTTGGAATTACGCACTGCCTGATTCAGACCGTTAATTTGCGAGGTCATGCGATCGACAATGCCCAAACCAGCCGCATCATCTTTTGCGCTATTAATACGCAAACCGGTAGAAAGACGTTGTATTGAGGTCTCCAGACCGATGTTTGTGTTACTCAGATTACGTTGTGCATTGAGTGAACTTACATTTGTGTTAATGACAAGAGCCATGATTATTCTCCAGATTTGTTGTACTGCCCCGAGTCAAGCTCGTCGAACAGTACATTTATATTTAGCAGATATATGTGTGTTACATATTTACTGCTTCCAACAAGGTATTCGACCGGAGAAAAAATAACTTTAGGCTTTTGTTTAAACAAATAATAATCGCGACTTTTTTAACCACTAAAGAGATGTAACGCTGGTGCGTTAGATACTGCGTTACCACGCAGTGCGTGGGAACGAGGCTAACGAGGCTAACACGTGGGCAAAAAAACCTGCCCACCCTACTACTGGTGCGTGGGGAGGTTAATTCGTAATTCATAATTCGTAATTAGTAATTAATTTGAACCTCGTTCCCACGCACCAGCGTGGTAATGCAGTCACTAACGCACCAGCGTTACAACAACTTACCAATTTGTATTAACCTTAAC
>CAZALW010000119.1:0-2258 GCA_964485705.1 uncultured Thiotrichaceae bacterium | reverse complement strand
GCAGTCACTAACGCACCAGCGTTACAACAACTTACCAATTTGTATTAACCTTAACCAAACCCTTAATACCTAAATAATTTCTGGCACTGGAATACCGCCAGTGTTCTGCTTTGTCAATATAACCTCGTTTCACAGGATTATGGTGAATATAGTTTACTTTCTGCTCCATCATTTCCCTGTTTTGTATCTGTTTGGGGTGTGAACCCTCTTCCCACAATTGGTATTCTCTATCTAACTTGTGCGCTTTTTTGTGGAATGCTAATTGTTTTAACACATGGTTTGAATGCTGAGTCTTTAGCGTGTCGATGATTTGTCTGGCGGTATAGCTTTTAAATGCTGCTATTTCTCTATTCAAGTGGCTAGATTGAACAATTAGATGTATGTGATTTTCTAGAATGACATAGGCGTAAACGGTAAAATCACCCTGTTTTTGTCGGTATTCTAATGAGTCGAAAATAATGTCTGTTGTAATGGGACGGGTGAATACAGGGATCCAATTGTTAATGGTTAGCGTTAAAAAATAGGGGTATTGTGTTTCGAATATTTTGTAACGGCTGCGTCCCATGCTCATTCTCAGTGTTATTATTGTGGCAGACTATTGTGCCAGTATTTATGTTTAGGCTGTGGTTTTTTTGATGTAACGCTGGTGCGTTAGTTACTGCATTCCCACGCTGGTGCGTGGGAACGAGGTTCAGGGCGTAACGCGGGATAGCCTTGTTCCCACGCACCAGCGTGGGAACAAGGTTATAGTTACTGCATTACCACGCAGTGCGTGGTAACGAGGCTAAATACACCATTGGTTTTAAAATTCACTATTCACTATTCACTATTTGCTATCGGGCATTACTGACACCATCCGATGAACCTTCTGCTGTTTGTGCTAATGAAACACCGTCATTTACATCACACATGGCAACATTTGTAGCATTAATCTGAGTTGTCATTATTTGTAAAATGTCGAGAACAGCAATGTTACCTTTTGCACTGTTAATACGTAACCCGGATGACAGGCGTTGCAGCGATGCGGAAAGTTTTTTTGATGGGGTGTTTACGTTATGTTGTACATTAAGTGAAACAACATTTGTACTGGCTGTTAAGGCCATGATTATTCTCCAATGGTTAGCAGATATACGTCCAGTGAGGTGTATTTACTGCTTCTGTTATCCTTAACGACCGTAGGCTGAAAAACTTTGATGTGATTTTTATTTTTTTCTCTTATCGGCTGGCTTCTCACAAAATCTGGTGTGGCATCAGCACGTTTCTCGTTCCCACGCTCTGCGTGGTAACGCATACCACTCTTGCGGAAGATACATAAACAATCAACCATCCATCCCGTCATAGCTGTCGATACGCATTCCCACGCTGGTGCGTGGGAACGAGGCTGACCCGCGTTACGCCCTGAACCTTGTTTACGAATCAGTAGTAGCACATGAATGTGCTGTTATGTCCATGGATGGACGGCCATGTTTGCATTATGGCGCAAAGAGCCAGGAAGGCGGTGCGATTAACGAACCAAAGGATGGAAAAGACAGAAACTACCACAGCGTCTACTCCATCCTTTGGTTTGTTAATGGTGCATCCTGTGCTACTACTGTTGGGGTTCGACCCTCACCTCAACCTACGAACTGCATATCGATAATGACTTAGCGCAATGTCAAGATTTCCGGCCTGAAAATTTAATCTTGCCAGTTCACGATGTGCGTCATTGTTATTTTCATCAATATCTAAAATGCCAATGTATTGCAACATGGCATCATCATAACGAGACATCCGCTTATAAACCCGGGCGAGATTTTGGTTTACTATTAAATGCTGTGGGTCTATTTCACTGGCGGCATTTAATAACTCTTTTGCTACCGTTAACATGCCTACTTGCATGGCAATAACAGCTAAAGCATTGAGTGCCAAAATGTTTTCCGGCTGCTGTTGCAGAACTTCTTGATATAAGTAGTTCGCCTGTTGCAACTGATTTTGCTCAAAATAGTGCAACGCTTTCGCCATTAATTTAGCAACCCTGTTATTCTGTGCTTGTTTATTTTGATGCGCGTTACGGTTTTTTTCTGGTTTTTTGCGTGCATTTTTCATCATTTCATCCTGCGCTGTCATTTTAGTACAGCCTGTTTCTACTCTCGTTCCTACGCTCCTGCGTGGTAACGAGGTTAATTCGTAATTAGTAATTCGTAATTAGTAATTAATCTACAGGTAATTAAACAATGACAAACCTTGAATTTTTACAAAACTTTGCTGTGAAGCCTGCA
>CAZALW010000118.1:0-8905 GCA_964485705.1 uncultured Thiotrichaceae bacterium | reverse complement strand
ATTCATCAACGCTTATTTCAAGGTAATGCACTCGATTAAGATTTGTATCCAGCTTGCTTTTAGTTTCAGACAGTTTTTCCTTTAACACCTTTAACAGACTGTTGCTGTTTAACTTTTTAATTATTTTATTTGCATCAGCCAGTTCATTTACCACCACCTCTGCTTTTTCTAATTTGTGCTTTAATGAATTAATGTGTTTTGCCTGCTCAGTTATTTTATTTCGTGTCTTTACATTATCGCTATGCATAGTAATAGTTAAACTTTTATTATCTTTTTCCAGGCGTTTTAATTTTTCCATATCCACGCGTAATGAAGCACCTGATAAATGTGAAAGCATATGTACTTCACCGTATATTTGATCAAGTAAACCATCATCCACATCAGGGTGTGTCAGAATTGCCCAGAATGTGTCAGGCAGCTTATCCTTTTCAACTGATTCAGCCCAAAAACTGGACAATTCTTCAGCATTCAGTTTTAGTGCTTGTTTAATGGTTTCTTTATATTTTTTATCAAGATGTTTATTCAGTGTTCTGGCAGCAAATGAATCACTGCCAGCCACTCTGACAAAACTATGATGCCAGTCATAATCGCTAAATTGTGACTGCATTGAAATTTTCATTTTTTTGCATAAATGACGTAATTCAGCCAGTGACAAACAGGTACCCACCACACTGCAATGAAAACCCGTTTCTAGCTCCCATATTTTTTTTCTTTTGGCATAAACAGAAGGCTGCTTGTGCTTGTTAATCGCTATATTTGGTATATTTGTTACTGAACACTTTTCACACATACTCTAATCCAGGATCTTAAAATCAACTTGGATACAGATGATAATGATTCTCATTCGTATGTCAAGCGATTATTTTTATCAGCCGAAAAAAAACCAGAATACAGGTTGTCACCTGCTCCGGCTTTTTTCTCGTTCCCACATGAGAACGAAACAATAGTTTTTAGTCTTTTGACTTACGACTTATAACTTTTATTATCTAAAGCACTCCCCGCGTAACCCGCTTAAACGCTTTCATCGCATCCGGTATTTCAATATCAATAACCTGATCCGGTATCCATTTATTATCCTTTTCCCCCATTACATCACGAACGTGTTCACCGGTACAACGGCGCACCTGAAACCCGGGTTGATTGCCTTCTTCAAAGGTAAAATTACTGTACTCGCCCATGCGTTTATTCATTAAGGTTATATATTCAGCACGAAAATCGGTTTCTTTGTCATCAGACACATCGCGGCGATTATCATGCATAGTTTTTGCCAGATTGAGCGCCAACGCAGTAATTAATGTCTGCCGCCCTTCTGCGGAATATCCTTTTGCCGAAATAACACGATCGACAACATGTACCAAAAACGCAGTAAATTCAGCGATAACATCAAGACGCATAAAATGGGTATCGGTCTGAAAACCCTCATTTTCCATGTGCATGACATTGGCACTGGCGATTTTCCAGAAGTTAAAACTCAAAACACTGCCTGTTTCCTCAGGCGTACGCACTTTATCTTTGTCATTCCACTTGTTTTTAATCCGGATTTTCATAATAACCTCAATGAATGCATATGTACTGTTATGCGTTGAATAGTATACTGATAGTGTCAGTTATAAACACTATTCCCATAATGGATATACCGCGACTAATCAACGACGTACAGCTAAACTGTCACATTTCGGATGCCAGACATGCTGGCAACTATACACTCTGCATCTATCTGTTGAAGATGCGAGAGTTTTATCGCTGGGAGCATCAATACGCATTTAGTGAAAAATTATCTACTGATGATATCGGTGACTGGCTAAGCCAACGTGAATCATTCTGGCAAAAAATAGAAAAACAGGACTATCATTTGTTGCCAATTGCTGGCGTTGAACATGACCCGTTTGACTCTTTAGCAATCAATCAGAAACTCCTTTCTGAAAACCTGATATACAGTGGCGGTTACGGCATTAAAAACAAGCCACATTTCTTTTTGGCTGAGCTGGAAAACAAACAGACTATAAATGGTTACACTATATATATCAGCGGTAAAGAATATGCACGCGATTTAACCTCCCCCCCGGCAATGAGCCAAAACAAAACAATTTATATTCGCCGCGAATCGTTTAAACGCCTGATCTGGGAACGTACCGATGAATGGCGCTGGAATAAACCGGAAAATGCCATGGCTAGAGCGCTTCGTTGTTATGATTTTGACAAAAATCTTGACGACGCATTATCAAGCATGACCAATAACGAACTGGATGCCGCCGTACTACATGAAATCGGTGAAATTCAGGCTGGCGAAAAACTTATTGGCTGGCAAAAAATGATGTCCGACATAACATTCACCCAGGCAGAAATCATGGCGCGAGCAGTGCGTGACCATTATGCAGATACCTTACACACGCTGCCGAACTTAATTAAAAACAACAATAACGCATCCATTCATTTTTATTTTGCAAATTTAACCCATATGCGTAAACACATATTCCCGGCGTTGATGACTGCTTATAACAAATGGTGTGAAAATAAAAAGATAAGCACTATCGAGCAAACAGTTGCCGCATCGGTTAAACACTGGCAGAATATTGCTCAACAAATACTAGTTTTGCATCAACAAAATGCCGAACAATGTAGTGTTAAAATTGAAAATTTGGTAACCAGGAATAAATACTATGATTAAATGCAAAAAAAAACAAGTTAAGCTGTTATACGCAATACCACTAGCATCAATACTTCTATTGCCCATTCAAGTACAGGCAGGCAGTGTGCTTCGAGGTGATATTGAAAATGGTCGGGCTCTTGCCACAGAACAATGCGATCGCTGTCATGGTGATGCGGGGGTCAGCAAGGATATTGATACACCCAGTCTTGCTTCACAAAATGCGGTTTATCATCATAAACAGCTAAGAGATTATAAATTTAAAAGACGTGAAGACAAGAACATGTACAAACGTGCAAGAAAGTTAAGCAATCAGCAAATGATTGATATTTCCATATGGTATGAAAGTCGTGATACACCTCCTGTTGATATAACGATAACAGAAGCAATTAGCGTGCCTCAGCTTGTTACACGAGGAGATCCCAGACGCAGAATTCCACCCTGTGGGACTTGTCACGGCGGAAAACTTGGTGAAAATGTAATAGGATTAAACCCCAAACTGATAGGAAAAAGTATTGACTACCTGATCTCCACACTGGAATACTTTAGAGATGGTACCAGAAGCAATGACATAGGAGCGGTAATGCGAAAAATAGCCGGCAAATTATCTGATGATGAAATTAATATGCTTGCTACTTATTATGCTGTAGTAGGTAATGGGCCTATTGAACTTGATGAATAACTGACAATAAGAATCAATACCTGATATATAACTGTTTTACCTCGTTACCACGCACTGCGTGGTAACGTAGTGATTAACGCACCAGCGTTACAACAACTATGCTTGTTGTGTTGGACGGGTGAACACAGGGATGCGAGATTAAACGCTACTGCGTTACCACGCTGGTGCGTGGTAACGCGATTAAAAATATGGAACTTTTAAAAAAGCACGCAACGGTGACGTAACCTAATAAAAATGAACAAAAAACAAAACACCATTCACGAAGTAAAATCCAATAGCTTTATCTTTGAAAAACCAAACGCCCTGCCACTTGATATTTGTCAGGAGATGATTCGTCGTTTTGAAGAAGACACCGAAAATCAGTACCCGGGTCGCATCGGTCAAACCTTTACCGCAGATCAAAACATGAAACGCTCAACCGATCTGGTTACTAGCGGAAAACAAAACTGGAAAGACCTGGATACTGAATTATTTCGCTCATTGGGCAACGCAATAAAACAATTTCGCGAGAACTATCCATTCTTTAAAGGTTCTTTTAAAGACAATGGTTACGCGATACAACGTACCAACCCTGGCGAGTATTATCACTGGCATATTGATGGTGGCAGTCATGAGTTTGCCGAGCGTCAGTTAGTCGCAGTGTGGTATTTAAATGATGTGCCAGGCCCTGGTGGTGAAACAGAATTTTCTTACCAGCAAGTTAAAGTCAAACCACAAGCCGGCAAACTTTGTTTGTTCCCGCCTTTCTGGACACATGAACATCGGGGCGTAACACTGGAAAAAGGCGTAAAGTATATTGCGACCACCTGGGTGGTGTTTACATAAGGTTTCCTGATTAGCCATAAATACTCAGCTACTAATTTTTTTAACCACGACTAAAATGTCTGGAACATTTTAGTCGTGGTTAATGTTTTGTAGTCTGATGATGATATTAAGTTCAAAACAGCCATGTTATCCTCACTATCAGAACAATAAGTTTAAAACACCAGTCACCAATGAGGCAGGAACATGAAAAACCCCGTCATTGCAGACAACAAACCCGTTAAAGTAAACCTTACTAAAGGTCAGGAGTATCATTTTTGTACCTGCGGCAGATCAAAAAGCCAGCCTTTTTGTGATGGCTCACATGCCAGCACAACATTTAAACCCAGAGTAATAGTGCCTGACGAAGACGGTGAAGCCTGGTTATGTGCCTGTAAACATACACGTAACACCCCGTTCTGCGATGGCACACACAAACAGTTTACTGATAGTCAGGTAGGCAAAGAAGGCCCTGGCATCGCTGCTGACGAAAGTGCCTTGCCTAAGCCACGTGCAAGCATCGAAGAGCCCACACTGGAATTCATCCATCAATTAGCTGAAGAAGGTCTAAGCAAAATGGGACACCATGGCTCAATGACAGCAATGGGTGTACCTCGTAATCAGCTCCCGCTCTGGAATGACATACAAATCATGGTTGCACAGCTTCATCAAAAACCATTACTGGAAAATGTCGACGTTGGCACTGAATTAGTCATTGGCTCTGAAAGTAAAAAACCACTGGTATTACAAATTCCACTATTAGTCTCCGACATGAGTTTTGGTTCGTTATCACAAGAAGCCAAAATAGCGTTGTCTAAAGGTGCCGAATTATCTGGCACCGGCATCTGTTCTGGTGAAGGCGGCATGTTGCCTGAAGAGCAACAGGAGAACAGTCATTATTTTTATGAGTTGGCAAGTGCAAAATTCGGTTATAACGAAGAGCTGCTAAAAAAGGTACAGGCTTTTCATTTTAAAGGGGGGCAAGCGGCAAAAACCGGCATCGGTGGACATTTACCCGCAGCAAAGAATATTGGCAGAATCGCTGAGGTTCGTGGCATAACAGTAGGTGAAGATGCAATATCACCAGCCACTTTTAGTGACCTGAACACACCCGCTGATTTTAAACATTTTGCAGATCGAGTACGCGAAATAAGCGAAGGCATTCCTATTGGTTTTAAGCTCAGCGCCAATCACATTGAACGAGATATTGAATTTGCCTTACAGGCGAGCGCAGATTACATTATATTGGATGGCCGTGGTGGTGGCACTGGCGCTGCACCTTTATTATTTCGCGACCACATTAGTGTGCCCACCATTGCCGCACTTGCTCGCGCCAGACATTATCTGGACAAACAAGGTGTAAGTGGAAAAGTAACATTGATAATAACCGGTGGCCTACGCGTACCCAGTGACTTTATCAAAGCCATGGCATTGGGTGCCGACGGCATAGCCATCGCCAACAGTGCCATACAGTCAATTGGCTGTGTTGCTGCAAGAATCTGCAATACCAACAACTGCCCTTCCGGCATTGCAACACAAAAACCCGAATTAAGGAAAATGCTGAATATCGATAAATCCGCACAGAAACTATCTAATTTTTTTGATTCATCAGTAGAATTAATGCAAGTAATGGCAAGAGCATGCGGGCATTCTCATTTGAATCAATTTAATATTAATGATCTTGCTACCTTTAATTCCGAGATGGCAAAATTATCAGGAATCAATTTTTCCGGGTTTAATCCGAATAGATAAATCAGAGGTTCCTTAGCTTTAGCTGGCTCAAATCTGTCAGGTAACATGACATACTACAGAAACAGATAGAAAGGATACCAGCCATTAAAGACTGTCTACAGCAAGGATGCTGTAGTCAAGCCTATATGGACATATTTACGGCGAATCTTTAATGGCTGGTATCCTTTCTTTCTGTCTCGTTAATAAAGTTAAATAGGTGAAATAGTAATCACGCGAGGCAGCCGATTTACTGCCCTCCTGAACGGTAGTAAAAGATCTTTCTGTAATATTTTTCACTACCGCTCAGAATGGCAGTTATAATTACTGCATGCACAAACTGCCAATTCATGAAGTTTTACCTGAAATCAAAAACACACTAAAATCACACAACCGTGTTGTACTTCAGGCAGCACCAGGTGCAGGTAAAACTACCGCCGTACCCATCGCCTTACTCGATCAGCCCTGGTTGCAGGGTAAACAAATCATCATCCTTGAGCCCAGAAGACTGGCTGCTCGCAACGCTGCAGCACGCATGGCGTTTTTGTTAAATGAAAAAGTCGGGCAGACCGTTGGTTATCAAATTCGTCAGGATAACTGTTATAGCAAGAAAACCAGAATACTGGTGGTCACCGAAGGCATCTTAACGCGTAAATTACAGGCTGATCCTGAATTAGAAAATACCGCTCTGGTTATTTTTGATGAGTTTCATGAACGCAGTTTACATGCTGATCTGTCACTCGCCCTGTGTTTGCAGAGCCAGCAAATACTACGTGAAGATTTGAAAATTCTGATTATGTCAGCAACACTTAATACCAGAAGTATTTCTGAACTATTAAATAATGCACCGATTATTTCAAGCAAAGGTAGAAGTTTTCCGATTGATATTCACTATGCTGAAAAACAGCTACAACAGTCGGCGCAAAACAGGCAGCTACAATTAATTTCAGGTTTATTCAATTTAGTGGAAAAAGTTATTCACAGTCATGAAGCTAATTGTCTTGTGTTTCTTCCCGGTGTCAAAGAAATCAATCAGCTTTGCAGTCAAATAAAACACTACCTTAAAACAGAAAATATTAAGCATATTTTTGTTGCCACTTTACACGGAAGTCTAAACAAACAAGAGCAGAACCAGGCCATTTCAGCACCGCCAGATAATATGCGAAAAATTGTGTTAGCAACAAATATTGCTGAAACCAGTTTAACTATTGAAGGCATAAACTGTGTGATTGACTCCGGTCTGGAACGCGTATCTGACTACAATCCATCGTCAGGAATGAATCGTTTGAAAACACAGTTTATCTCCCAGGATTCTGCCGAACAACGTAGTGGACGTGCCGGACGGCTGAGTGCCGGTAACTGTTATCGATTATGGACGACACAACAACAGCAACGCTTAACTAAACATGCACTTGCTGAAATACTGCACAGTGATTTATCAAACCTGATATTAGAACTGGCAAACTGGGGCATATTACAGGTAGATGAGCTGCAATGGCTGGACATTCCGCCAGCAAGTTCTGTTGCACAAGCGAAACAATTATTACAACAACTACATGGTTTAAATAATGATGGAAAAATAACGCCGCACGGAAAGGATATGCTCAGGCTTGGCACCCACCCGCGTCTGGCTCACATGATGTTATCTGCAAACAAATTAAACCGGGGCTATCATGCCTGTCTTATTGCCAGCATGCTTACCGAAAAAGAGTTTTATCGGTATAACGCTCCAAAAAGTGCCGATATCCAGGACAGGTTAAGCATTTTACAATCTTTGCCAGGCAACAATAATAAAAAATCGCAGCAGCAGGATATTGATAACCAACAATGCAAGCGCATAATAAAAACGGCTGATGAATTTTTTAAACGTCTAAGAAAAAAAGAGACGGGTACAGACCAGGATAAATCATTAGATAATCATTTTAGCGGCATACTTCTGGCATACGCCTACCCCGACAGAATTGCAAAACAGCGCCATAAAAATGCATCACGATATTTACTCAGCAATGGAAAAGGTGCGGAAATACCACAGCATTTACAACAACATGCTGCCGAATTTCTGGTTATCGCCAATCTTAACGCTAAACAAAATACAATCAGTCGCGGTGAAGCCAGTATTTATCTGGCAGCAGAAATTAGCCAGCAACAATTAGAGGATTATTTTCCAGAACAGATACAACAAACCGAGACTGTACAGTGGAATAACTCACAGCAACGTGTTGAAGCTAAACAAACAACAAATATTGGCAAGATTATCCTGCAAGAAACACTGGTGACAACTGAGAAAAAACAAGAGATTCAGCAATGTCTGCTACAGGCAATAAAAACAATCGGGCTACAAAGTTTTAACTGGACAGCAGAAGCAACAAACCTGAAACAACGTCTACAGTTTATCAATTATCAGATCAACAATCATGCTTCAAACAAAATACTGAGTGAAATTAAACTCTCTGACTTTTCCGACAGCACGCTGTTAAATACATTATCTGAATGGTTGCAGCCTTATCTAAATAATGAAAACAGCATCAAACATTGCCTGAAACTGGATATGCTCAAATTGCTATCAAATCAACTTGGCTGGCAGCAACAGAAATTAATCGACAAGCTGGCTCCAGAAAAAATAACCGTACCCAGTGGTTCAAGTATTCGCATTGATTACAGCGATCCCCTCACCCCCGTACTCGCAGTCAGGTTACAGGAAGTGTTTGGTTTATATGAGACACCAACAATATTAAATGACCACTGCAAATTAATGATGCATTTGTTATCACCCGCTCGCCGTCCTATGCAGGTAACGCAGGATTTACACAGCTTCTGGCAAACCACTTATCATGAGGTGAAAAAAGAACTGCGTGGAAAGTATAAAAGACATTACTGGCCGGATGACCCGCTTACTGCACAGGCAACCAGTAAGACTAAAAAGCGGATGAACCGATAATCAGCAGAGTTTTGATTAAGCTATTGAGTGAACAGCTGATCTCGGTCATTAGCTGACGTTCAAAATCAAAAACATTGGTCCGCGAAAAACGCAAAAGACGCGAAAAAAG
>CAZALW010000117.1:0-8944 GCA_964485705.1 uncultured Thiotrichaceae bacterium | reverse complement strand
TTAAAAGTTAGCGAACAGTTGTCTTACGACCTCAGCGCAGAAGAAAGCTGTAAAACTGTTTCCATTATGGAAGGACTGGATCAGCGTACTCTGGTTTCCATCAGTACAGTGAATCCCGAACGACCACTGGAAATAGCCATCGAAATATTGCCCGAAACGATCTTCAAACTGTTTAAGCGCAAAGCCTTTGTAGCTATTTTTGAACAGCCGGACAATACCGATCATCGTCTGGTTTGCAAAATAAAACACAGCAAACTTGACGATTTACAGGGTATGGTTGGCGAAAATTATTTTCAGGAACGCACCAACGAAGCCTATCGCAGTACAAAAAACTGTCGTCAAACAACCTTGCCTGAAGCCGACTGGTCAGGCTTCGATTATAAGTTGCTGGTCAGCGATGACCGCAAGCACGCACTGCGTATAGAAGTGTTTGACGGTGGCCGCACCGATGTCTATTTAATTGCTTATCTAGCCTTAAATAAAATCGAAGAATACTGGCCAGCTTAACGCTTTGCCATCTTTCAGCTTCAATGACCATCAAGAAAAAAATCCCCCAGGCCTGGACGCAGTCAGATAAAAACATTCGAGCGGTACAGGTCATTTTTGAACTGGCTCAGGAGCAATCCAGAGCATTACGGATGCAGGCGATTGAGCAGGATATCAGCCCCTCAGATTATATTCGTGACATCATCGGCTTACCAAGAAAAAAACCCGTACGCCCGCGATTAAGCATTAGCCTGTCCGCCGATGACTATAAAATACTGAGCCAGCGTTATCAGTTAATGCCCGAGAATAAAGAACAAATCCGCGAAAGAATCAAACAGGAATTGATCACGGCGACAAAACAGCGGGTTTAACCACACTCTGATTGCTATTATACTCTGCAATAGCAATACAAGAACTACAGGGTCAGGTCTTGCTTTTTGCCTTCTGTAAAAACATGCGGATAGTAAAAGCAAAAGACAAGATCCGACCTCGTGACCCGTTAAAGCCATTCACCCCTGTCTTGACGACCTAAAATATTTATAATTTCGATGGCATCACCAACAATGCGATAATAAATGGTATCCACGCCACATACGCTTGCTCTGTAGCCTTGACGAACATGATCTACTGCCTGATATAAAAACGGTTGCTGTGCAAGTTGTTCGAAGCGGTCATAGAAAGCAGAGTAATATTCATCTGCTTTGACTACACCCCACTTTTTTGCACCCTGTCGCCAAATTCTATCTAAATCTGTATAAGCGTCTTCTGTTATTTTATAAGATGCCATCTTGCTGTGCTTTTTGTTTGATATTAGCGAGCATTTGCTCACGATTCAAGCTGGTAAACCCGCTTTGTTCTGACTTTATCAGCTTTGCGCGTATATATTCTATTTCATCCTGCTGTTTACGGGCTTTACGGATTAAATCGTTTACAACATCACTTTTACTGTTAAATTCTTCGGAATCAATCTGCGACTTTATCCACTCAGCATTGGGTTGGGTAAAGGAAATACTTGTTCTGCTCATGTGCGCTCTCCAGAATGTTACATATATACATGTAACAATAGTACACCACTTCTGCATCATGGCAATTAATTTTTATAAATTCATGAATTCCATGGAATTCTGGGGACAGGTCTTGCTTTTTGCCTTCTTCTGCACGAGTTCTGCAGAATTACAGGGGAGGTGGAGTTCTGGGGACGCGATACTTGGAGTTCTGGGAAGGAGTTCTGGGGACGCGACACTTAATTACTGTATGGTAAATAATTAAGTATTGCGTCCCCAGAACTCTCCGCTGTCCTTCACGAACTCTGAGCACCGCATCTAATGCCGGTAACAATCTAACCAATGGTGACTCACCAAGGGCTGAATGTTTTCCTGTGACGCGCCACTTCAGGTGCAGGCAATTTTCAGCAGGTATCAATCGTTCATGAGGCTGATTCATATTTTCATCAGCAGCAATGCGATAAAATAATTTATCACTTAGATATTCCAACGCAACACGCCATTTCATTACCGTCTCAATATCAGCAATTCCGCCACGTTCATTTCTATGAAGAACTGCAAATCCATCGCCGAGCAACGCAGCGCTGAATATAAACGCCTCACGGTTTGAAAAATCCCAGTTGTTTAGAGCAGAAGTGGCATCAGTGCCGGTAATCGACTGATGCCCACCTGTTGCTATTTTGCGGGTGCAATACCCATTGACTAGAAGACAACGAGTCACTGTAGAGCGTACACGCCCTGTGAACAGCAGTTAATGTTGACACCTGTTCGGGTGTAAAATCTTTGGTATCACCTTGTGGGTTTAAACCGGATGCGAACAACCACGATGGACTATCGGCACGACCGATAGAAAAGTATTTTCTGATTGATTGAAATATATTCATTTTAATTTAAGGTGTCGGTGGTGGAGATAGACGGGAAACTATAGACCCGAACACCACCGACTACATCACTAAGAGATGTTCTTTAAACTGTAGTTGCCTGGAACTGCAATAATTTGTTCGGGTCAACGATGCCATTACCCAGTAACATATTTGAACGAATTAGAACTGCATTTTTAGAGAAGACTGAATCCGCCAGACCGTTCGCTAGAACCTGTACACCATCCCATATACAGGTATGGAAGGTATCGAACGAACCAAAGAATGCTTCATGCACGTTAGTAGTGACAGGCAAATTTAATGCCTGTACAAGCCCTGCTTTATTTACCATACCCTGATTCATCTGTAGTGCATCGAAAACAGATTGAGAACTGCCAGTAAAGGACGGGATTGTTTTTAGCTGGTTACAATAAGTTTCAGGTAGCAAGAATTTGATACCGGTATTATCGGTAGCTTGTAAATATTGGTGAATCTCTTCAAGCAGCGCATCAAACTCACCGATTGAATTTGCACCAACTGTGACATCACCGGTTGCATCACCTGCAAGACTGATTAAACCATTTGAGACTATAAATAAATCTGTGTAACTGTCTATCATATACTTCATACTGAAGAGGATAGGCAGATGATGAAAAAAGCAGACTTACTCGCAATCGCACAAGAAGCGGCAAAAAACATTAAAACCGAGCACGACCTTAGCGTGCTCACGCAAATGTTATCCAAAATAACCATTGGGGCGGCGCTCAATGCTGAGCTAGACGAGCACTTAGGTTATGACAAGCATGAAGTGACCGACGTTAGAAATAGCCGTAATGGCTATACCAGCAAGACCATCCTGACCGAAAATGGTCAGTTTGAAATTGATACGCCACGCGACAGAAACGGCGATTTTGAGCCGAAACTGGTCAAGAAAAACCAACGAAGAATGCCCTCGGTGAAAGATAAAGTTATCCACTTTTACACACAAGGCTCATCAACACGGGAAATAGCCAACACGCTTAAAGAATTATACGATGCAGATGTTTCTCCCACACTCATCTCAAAAATCACTGATGCGGTTATGGAAAAAGTCGTTGAATGGCAATCACGCCCGCTCGATGCCATTTATCCCATTGTTTATCTGGACTGCATTGTGCTTAAAGTTCGGCAAGACAGCCGTGTTATCAATAAATCCGTTTATCTGGCGCTGGGTGTTAACCTGGAAGGTCAAAAAGAATTATTGGGCATGTGGATATCTGAAAATGAAGGCGCTAAATTCTGGCTGAATGTACTGACCGAACTTCAAAACCGGGGGCGTTAAAGACATCTTGATTGCCTGCGTTGACGGCCTTAAAGGCTTTCCTGATGCCATCAATACGGTCTATCCTGAAACCCACATACAGCTATGCATCGTTCACATGGTGCGTAACTCGATGAAGTTTGTACCGTGGAAAGACTACAAAGCCATCGCCGCTGATTTAAAGGCTATCTATCAAGCCACCACGGAAGAAGAAGCGTTGCAATCGCTGGATCAGTTTGCCCAGTGTTGGGATGAAAAATACCCGCAGATCAGCAAATCTTGGCGTGCACACTGGCAAAACCTGAACACGTTTTTCAACTACCCAACGGATATACGAAAAGCTATTTATACGACAAACGCCATTGAATCGCTGAATAGCGTTATTCGTAAAGCCATTAAAAAACGAAAACTCTTTCCGACCGATGACTCGGCTAAAAAAGTTATTTACCTGGCAACACAGCAAGCCTCCAAAAAATGGACCATGCCCATTAGAAATTGGAAACCTGCATTGAATAGGTTTATCATTGAATTTGAAAAACGTTTAACTGATTACATTTAACGATGGCAGTTACACAGAAATATTTATACTCTCTTAATTAAAGCAGCAATCCATTGCCATTTAATATATGACGAAACTAACCGTCACTGTCTTTATTATATTTGGGATTCTTCCCACTATTTTTACGATAGGTTTCTAGCCTATTTTCTTCCTTCTTCATAGCGCCTTCCTCAGTCATGCGCCTTGAAGTAATATTCATGTGACCAAACTTTTTTCCTGAATTTTTATGCTCTTGTTCTCTACGCTCAGGATCATTTGTTGTACCTACATATAGCACTTCATTACCATTTTTCAGTTCATAAGTTACCGTGTCTTGTTTCTTCATTAGCTTATCGTACCTATTGTGATTGATTAAATATAATTGAATAAATGGCGGTCTAAAAAGACCGCCAATTCATCTTAGGCAGCGATTGCCGTTGCTTTAGAAATTACTTCTCTGATATTGCTTATTGCTCCCTCAACAGCCTTGTTTCTTTCGAATTCAAGGTTACGTAAGAATGTAACGGAGTCTTCGATGTTAGTGAGTTTACTTTTTACTGCTTGCGTCTTTTTAATAGCATCAGTAATAAGAACTAACTGCTTTTCCAGCTCTCCAGTATCAACACCATCCACAGACTCATTTGTAATACTCATCAACATTTTAGCAACCTTAATGCTCGGCTCTAACATGTCACTATGTGTAACGATCAAGTTCTTTTCTGTGAACACCTGCCATGTGCCGATCTGCTTCTGCAACTGCTCTTCTGTATTTGTAATATAGATACCAAAAGATGCACTACGGTTTTGCATGGTCTTTTCCATGCTTTTGAAGACAACTGGACACGAGAGCATCGGTGTGTTTTTTGTTTCAATAACAATACGTTGATCTTCTAGACCATTAATATCGTAATTAAAATCACCTTTTTTAGAAGCTGAAACTATGCCAATATCATTTGTAGTATTTGTTACTATGTCACCAGTGTTTTTAGCGACTAACTCTAAACGTAATTGAACTTCACCCTCAAAATTAACACCTTTTATCGGTGTTTTTTCCGTCAACTCATCAACCGCTTCTTTGGCGCTTTGAGCTTTAGCCAGGTCTTCCTTTATATCGGTCAACTCCTTACGGATAATTGATTGCATGTTTCCAACCTGCTCGGTAAGACTTTTACTTAGGTTATCGCCCAAGCTGTTTTCAATCCATGAGGGAAATGACGTTTTAGAGTCAGGGTTAAACATTTCTTGAAACTTATTCTCCATGTCAGAGAATGTTTTAACCATTTTTCCTGAGTAACCATCACCATTTGCAGGGTCAAATGACGTATCAAGAAACTTTTGTTGCTCCTTAATATAGTTGGCAGCAAGCCGCATGGGATCAAGTGTGCTTTCAATAACCCCCTTCACGGCAGTGATAGCGGAATCTGCCTCTTCAGGGTCAAAGCTTTTTTGTATCAGCAATGCCGTGGCGTCAGTGATATCTTTAGCTTGCGACTCTGAATGGCTCATTACTTCTGCCATACGCTTTTCAACAAAATCCATCTGAGATGACACGTTCGCCCGTTCTACCATTGTAGTTCCGAGCTTTATCGCCAGTTTAAGTGAATCCAACCGAACTTCATCAGTATCGATAGAGTTGTAGAAACCCACTGTTTCAGGGTCAGTGATAATCAAATCCTTGATTAGTAATCCGTTATTGCTTATTTCGATCGACATACATATGTCTCCTAAAAATAGGTATAAAATATTTAGAGGGGTTTACAAATGTCTACAAAGTGGCAAAATGGAGTTGCTAGAAACCGTTATTCACCAATGACGAGTTTGAAAGCCCATCTCTATTAGTTTAGTTTTGGGCTTTTTTAATGCCCGATATTTATTAAGTTTTCCCCATATAAACCTCCCTCATCCTCTCTTTTTCTTATTATTCTTACATTGCAGTAACACTATATATTGTGCATTAATGTCGAGTCAAGCACTATATATGGTGTTTTTTCTATTAAAATTGGAATAAAATCCCAAGGTATTGATTTAACAGGAAAATATTTTTTTACAATGGATTATAAATAAGTTCTTAGCTTTATTAGTGGCTATTCACTTATTAGTTTGACGATATTTTACGACTTTGTCAAGTGCTTGGTGAACTCTAGATGCAATAAAGCTTTTAAATAACTTGTTATAATCACAACCTGTTAGTAACAGACAAAAAAAGCACCCCGACAAGGACTTGAAGGGGTGCTGGTAGCCTGATTTCCGTGGTGTCAGCCTAATGTATTAACTGCATAAACCTGTTTGTCCTTATCCTCATGGCTGTAAATCTCTGTCATGGCTATACTGCTATGCCCTAGCAGGTCAGAGACTACCTTTAATGGAATGCCGCCCGTGTTGTTTGCTAGCTTGCTGGCGAAGCTGTGACGACAATCGTACAGCCTGTAGTGTGGTATTTCTGCGGCTATTAACAACTTGCGCCATGCTTTCTGCGCCCGTGTCATTGGTGCATTCTTGCTAGGGTTTGGGAACACGTATAGATCATGCACCTTTTCCGCTTTCCATTCTTTTAACAGTTCATACACTGTATTGTTCATCGGTACTTTCCGTGCCATGCCGTTCTTTGCAAATTTATCTAGCACTAATATCATCCGGTTATCAAAATCTACTGTTTCCCACGTCTGGGTCATTGCCTCCTTCGGGCGTAGTCCTGTATTAAGCAATAAGCGGACAAGGACGGGGAAATAACCTTTCTGTTTATCCAGCACTTTGTATAGGCATGCTACCTCATCATCGGTCATAAACTTACCAGCCGTGCGCGGTGTTTTCAGCTTGCGCCTGCCTCTTATCTGATTCACCTCTATCAGCTTCCACTCTACTGCCTTGTTGATTGCCGCTGACAGCACCCCCACAGCACGGTTGATTGTTGCAGGTGCGCTTGGCTGACCATCACGATATTGTTCCCGCTTGCCTGCCCTCAGCTTTCCTGACTTTTTCTTGCCCTGCCATATATCCATATCTTTTTGGGTGATCTTGTCTATGCGCTTATTCATAAAGCACTTAAAATTCCATTCCATTATCTGCTTAGTGCGCTTATATGCACGGTGCTGAATTTCTATGTACGGGTAATATTCCTGATCTAAAAAATTCCGTAGGGGAATTCTGGGGACACAATACTTAATTGCTCACCATTCAGTAATAAGGAGAATTCTGGGGACACAATACTTAATTGTTCACCATTCAGTAATTACAGGGTTACAAATAACAGACCTGACAATAACAATTAGCGAGTAATTGGAACCCGCAGATTTCATCAATGCAAATATAAAACTCAGCATTAATAATCCCGCAGCTGAAAACATGCGCTTAACAGTCACCACCAACAGGCAGGATATTATTAGCATTGGCAGTTATCTATCTGCTTTAAGACCGGCAGATTACAGAAGCGATGACATACTGATACCCATTGACTATATTGCAGGAAAAATCGCCCTGACGCTTGATAGTGGTAGTGGAGTTCTGGGGAGTTCTGGAGACACGACACTTAATTAACTGAATGGTAAATAATTAAGTGTCGTGTCCGCCAGAACCGCCTCGCCTGCAACGTGGTTATGCAGAACTCTATAAACTGGGTTAAGTGCAGAGGCATGTTAAATTATTGAACCCGTTTTCGCACGCAACCAGCTTTATAATTTTTTATACACCTGCTATAGTTTAGCCATGGTAAGAAAGAAAAAGCAGAGTATAAACTACACAAAAGTTGTCGATGAACGCTACACCATATCAAGCAAGCGTGGTGGTGGCGCAATCAAAATTGAAGCCTGGGAGGATAGTCGTGGCACAGTGGTAAAATACTGCATTGCGTACATAAATCATGCCTTGCACCAACAGGATAATGGCAGAGTTATTGGTTACGATAATGCACATAACTACCACCATAAACATTATTTTGGTGAAATAGAAGCTGTAGATGACTTTGCCGGTTACGAGGAAATTATTAAACGATTCGAACAGGAAATTAAAGAGTATATAAAATGAGTATTGATATAAAAGCAGGTACACTAGCCGACTTCTTTGACTCAGCAAAAGAGACAGCCAGAGAAATTGATGAAGGAAAAAAACTAAGCCGGAAAAACACGATATGGGTTGATCCGAAAGATCTTATGTTTTTACTCAAACCTGAAAGAATAAATCTGCTTAAATATTTAAGGAAGGAAAAAAAAGTAATATTTTCCAAGTTGATGCTTGCAATGAAAAGAAGTCCAGTAAGTTTAAATAATGATCTGAAAATACTATCAAAATACGACCTGGTTCGTATTACTATGGAAAAAAATCCAGGTCACGGGATTAACAAGGTAGTCGAGTCTATCCTGGGCAGTGAAAAAATTGAATTTCGGGTGGAGATTTAATCCATGTCTTGTTGCCACGCGGGTGCGTGGAACAAGACATCAATGAATCCAGTTACAGGCTTCAGCTTTTTTGTACACGCTGACTACGCACCAGCAATAAATACCAATAAAGAACAAATCCGCGAAAAAATCAAACAGGAGTTGATCACGGCAACAAAATAATGTTTTTAGCAATACACTGATATACGATATACATTGCTTCTGGGTTCCGATTTTTTCTATTTTTGTCAACTGTACTCTGCTATTCGCAAGTGCGAAAAGTATGAATGTCTGTTAGTCTCTCTAAAACACAAAAAACAGGCAAAAAGCACAGCCTTATGCACCCGATATTACAGTTTTTCGCAAAACAGCGAGGCAAGTTAAAA